>JAKARN010000086.1:0-5636 GCA_021828425.1 Pseudomonadota bacterium
ATTCGGAAGCCAAACCGGGAGCGTCGGAGAGCGAACGGGTCGCGAGGAACCCCTCGAGGCATTTCTCCAGTCGGGCGGGGGCGAGAGTTTCATGAAGACCTTGGGCGACGAACAGTCGAGTCACCGGGTGGGTGGGCGATCCGCCCGCAAGTCGCCGGAGTTCTTCTGTCCACCACGCAAAGCGGTGGGACCATCCCTCCGGGTTCCGGACCGGGCGCGACAGGGTCTCCCACTCGGATTCCAGGGCAAAGACGGCGAGCAGGGATTGACGCCGGCTCGCCGGGGCCAGATGCACGATCATCGATGCCCGGCTGCCCCAGGGGCGCAGTCGTTCCCGGCAGTACGCCACGTCATTGGGTGATGCCTCCAATGCCCGATCCGGTTGGTGGGAGCCTGGGTCCAGTATAGGGGGATTGCGCCTTCTTCCTCTCGCGGAGGGATTGGGTACAATGCGGCGGGTAGACGGGCATACCCATGATCCTCGCGTCACTTTCAGTTTTGATTTGGTTGTTTCTCCTGTTGTGGCCGGCACAGGCTTGGCGCATGAAGGAGGTGTTGACCGTCGATCCGGAGCGGACAGCAGAGGATTCCGTGACCGTCCTGATCCCCGCGCGCAACGAGGCCGAGACGCTGCCGCTCACGCTGGATGCACTTTTCCGGCAGGAACTTGACCTCGGGGTCATGGTTTTGGACGATGGCTCGACGGATGGAACCAGTGAGGCGGCTGCCCTGACCGGTTTGAAACTCTCGGTGGAAAAGGTTCCTGAAACTCCAGCCGGCTGGATGGGAAAGCTCTGGGCCCTGGAATGGGGGCTCAGGCGTGTCCAGACCGACTGGATCCTCCTTCTGGACGCTGATGTCACCCTGGAGCCCGGCACGCTGCCCTCCCTCCTGGAAAAAGCCCACCAGGACAAGCTGGATTTCCTGTCCATCATGGCCTCACCCCGGGGCGGCGGGTTCTGGGACGGCTGGCTCATGCCGGTTTTCATCTACTTCTTCAAGTGGATCTATCCGTTCCGCCTATCCAACCGTCCGGGCTCGAAAGTGGCCGCGGGTGCAGGGGGGTGTATCCTCACCCGACGGGAGGTGTTGAAAACGGTTGGGGCCTTTGAAAGCCTGAGAGGTGCGATCATCGATGACTGTACGCTGGCTCGTCTGGTCAAGGAACAGGGATTGGGGACATGGGTCGGGGTGAGCCGGTCGGTTCGCATGCAGCGGCGGCATGGATTCGCTGAAATCTGGCAGATGGTGGCCCGCACAGCCTATACCCAGCTCAACTATTCTCCCCTTCTCCTCATGGCCTGTACCCTGGCCTTGGTTGCGGTTTACTGGGCCCCTCCACTCCTGTTCGGGACACTCAAACACCAGGCGGCCCTCGTCGCAGGGCTGGCCTGGGTGCTCATGACGATCAGTATGATTCCCACGGCTCGCCTCTACGGCCAGTGGCGTCTTTCTGGCCTGTTTCTTCCGGTTGCTGCCCTGCTTTTTCTCGCCATGACCTGGTATTCGGCTTTCCGGTATGCACTGGGCACCCGGACCCAATGGAAGGGCCGTCGTTACCCACGTCAGGATTGTTCATGAAATCCTTCGGACGGGGTGCCGTTGCGGGCAAGCCAGGCGATGAGATCGGAAGGGGACCGTAGCAATCCATCGGCCCCCCAGCGTTCGGGAGGATCGGCCGGTGACAGATATCCCCAGAGTGCAGCCAGCGAAACGACCCCGGCGGCCTGTCCGGCTTGAATGTCTCCCCGTGCATCTCCGACGAACACGGATCGGTGGGGCGGATAACCCGCCCTTTCCAGTGCACGCCGAACGGGGCCGGGATCAGGTTTGGGCGGGTTCGTGAGGTCACGGGAAACAACAACCACCGGGGGGTAGGGGAGGGAGAGGGTCTCGAGGAGGGGTGTGGTGAGCAAGGTGGGTTTGTTGGTCACGATCCCCCAGGGCCGTGCTTCGTTTCGCCAGCGGTCGAGGAGCTCTGGGATCCCGGTCATGAGGCGTGTTTTGTCAGCCAGGTGACTCGCGTAAAAATCCAGAAACTCCGCTCTCAATGAATCCAGGACGGACTCGTCCGACGGGTCGCCCCATGCCAGCTTCAGCATGGCACGGACACCCTGCGAGGCCACCTCCCGCGTCTGGTCCGGGGAGGGGACAGACCGTTCATGGGTCCGGCAGACCTGTTGCAGGGCGGCGTGAAGATCCCCGAGCGTATCCACGAGGGTGCCATCCAGATCCAGGAGGACCAGATCCGGTGCGGAAAGCGGGTCAGGACGGCCGGAAGACAAGCAGATAGTTGACGGAGCAGTTGGCAGACAGGAGGGCGGTCTTGAGACCGGGCAGGTACCAGAGTCCACGCTGGTCGGTGAGGTCGAAACCGGCTTCCCGCATCCATTCGATGATCTCGTCCGGACGGACAAAACGTTCGTAGCGGTGAAGTCCCTTGGGGGTCAATCCCAAAAGGTGCTCGGCAACCCCGATTGCAAGGATCCAGCTGGCCATCGTGCGGTTGATCGTCGAACAGATCATCGCGCCACCTGCCCGGACGAGACCCGCGCAGTCCCTGACGACGGCCGCGGGATCCGGCACGTGTTCCAGCATTTCCATACAGGTCACCAGATCAAAGCCTTGGGGATCCGATGCGCGGAGGGCGTGGACGTCGGTCAGCCGGTAGTCGATCGCAAGCCCGGCGCTGTGGGCATGGGCCCGGGCGGTTTCGATGGCTGCAGATGACGTATCGATCCCAACCACCTGGGCTCCGGCCCGGGCAAGTTCCTCTGTGAGAAGTCCCCCGCCACAGCCAATGTCGGCAACCCGGAGACCGGAAAGCGGGATCCGACGCTCGATGAAGCGCAGCCGGAGCGGGTTGATGTGATGCAGCGTGGCGTACGAACCCTGGGGATCCCACCAGTCCTCGGCCCATCCGGAGTCTTCCTCCGGGCGGGTTCGGCATTCGGCATCGGAAGGCATATCGAGACCTCGTTCGAATCACCCTTCAATTATGCTCCGCGCGACGTGGAATGCTGCAGCTTGCCGGATCGGGATCCCCGGGGACCCCGTGCTCCGGACCCTCGTGTTGGAGCCCGATTCTGCAGGGGCGGGAGGAATGAAAATCGCCTTCTCGGGCCCTTCCCCCAGGGTTCCGGATGAGCCCATGCGACCGCGCTCGGGCACCGAGGGCCTCTAGACCGGCTCTTCCCCGACTCCGCTCCGGGACAGCCGGCTTTCCCATTTGCGGGTCGTGCGGAGGATCGCCTCGAGCTCATCGGGCACCAGCCGCCCATTTTCCACGCGCGGGGTGCCGGCGATCCAGACATGGGATACCTGGTTGTGGGTCGCAGCATAGACGATCTGCGCGACCGGGTCATGACAGGGAGTCGTCGACTGAGCCGAGAGGTCAATGGCGATACAGTCAGCGCTCTTGCCGACTTCGAGTGAACCGATCTCGGATTCAAGTCCAAGCGCTCGAGCACCCTCCAGGGTGGCCATCCGGATGAGTTCACCCGCGGGCAGAGCGGTCGGGTCGCCGCTCGAGCCTTTGGCCAGGAGGCCCGCCGTCTTCATCTCGCCCAAAAGATCGAGGTCGTCATTGCTGGCTGCGCCGTCGGTACCCAAGGCCACCCGGATCCCGGCGCGGCGGAACCGCTCCACGGGTGCGATTCCACTGCCCAGCTTGAGATTGGATTCGGGGCAGTGGACAGCGGTCACGCCCGAATCCGCCAGTTGCTGGATCTCTTCCGGACCGACAGCCGTCAGGTGAACGGCAATGAGACGGGCATTGAGGAGCCCCAGGCGGTCCAGGTAGGCAATCGGAGTCATCCCCCGGGTCCGGATCGAGTCCTCCACTTCCCTGCGGGTCTCATGGAGGTGCATGTGCACTGGAAGGTCGAGCTCACTGGCGAGCGTGGACAGGAGTTTCAGGGTGGCCTCGTCGACGGAGTAGACCGAGTGGGGGGCCAGGGCGAAGCGGACCTGGGGGTTGTGGGCGTAGCGGTCGCGCAGTTCGAGGCCACGCCGAAGGTAGTCGGCGGGGTTTTCCGCCCACCGGGTCGGAAAGCCGATCACGGGGAGTCCGGCCACCATGCGGATGCCCATGAGCTGGGCGGTCTCGAGGGTCACATCCGGGAAAAAATACATGTCATTGAAGCAGGTGGTGCCGGACAAGAGCATTTCCGCAATAGCGAGCCGGGAGCCGTCCCTCACGAAATCCGGGTCCATCCACCGCTTTTCAAGTGGCCAGATGAACTGCTCGAGCCAGACGTCCAAGGGCTGGTCGGCGCCCAAGCCGCGCAGGAGCGTCATCGCCGCATGGGTATGGGCATTGACCAGACCGGGCAGGAGAGCATGGGTGGGCAGATCCTGCGGTTCGGTGTCCGGGTAACGCTCGATGGCGAGTGCTCGGGGTAAAAGGTCGTGGATCCGTCCATCGCGAATCACGAGTGCCCCCTGTTCAAGCACGGCTCCCTCGGGCACAACAGGTATAATCCAGCGCGCTGAGATGATCCGGTCCTGACCGGTCATGGCCTCTCCCGGGACGACAATGCCGACTATTATGACCGTTTTGATCCGTACGCCGAGGCACGGGATTTGATGAAGCGCTCCGAGCAGACCCCGACACGGCAGGCGCTTGTGCCGCTTCTTTGGAAGGAGGGGCGGCTTCTGATCCTCGACCAGCGTCTCCTACCCGGCGCGGAGCAATACGGGGAAGCCGGGGATGCGGAAGCCGTGGTCCGGGCGATCGTCCAAATGCAGCTTCGGGGAGCTCCGCTGATCGGAGTTGCTGCGGCCTACGGGGTGGCTCTCGAGGCCCGGCGATTGCTGGAGGATCCCCCGATTGCCGATTTTCATGACCGGATGCGAGAGGCGGTTTCCCGCCTCCTGGCTTGCCGACCCACGGCGATCAACCTGATGCGGGCCCTGGCCCCGGCCGTGAAGTGGCTCGACCAGGAGATGGATCCGGCGGATTTCGCATTACGCAGCGAGGCTTGGGCTCATGGGCTCGCGCAGATGGAGACTCAAGCCTGCGATGTCATGGGACGCTTGGGTGCGGACCGCCTGGGGCCGGCCAGCCGGATCCTCACTCACTGCAATACGGGTCGCCTGGCCACGGTGGGTGCCGGGACCGCGCTGGCCGTGGTCCGAGAGGCGGTGCGCCGGGATCCCGCCTGCCGGGTGACCTGTACCGAAACCCGTCCCTGGCTCCAGGGAGCCCGCCTGACCGCCTTTGAACTGTCCCGGGAGGGAATTCCCGTTGATCTCGTCACCGAATCCGTAGCGGGTAACCGCCTGCTCGATCAGGTGATCGACGTCTTCATCGTCGGGGCTGATCGTATCGGTCCGGACGGCTGGGTGGCCAACAAGGTGGGGACCCGCATGCTGGCCCAGTTGGCACGGACCGGGGGCGCAAGAACAATGGTGGTGGCCCCCACCACCACCCTCGACTGGGGCTGGAAACCGGGCCACTCCATCCCCATCGAGCGTCGGAGTGGGGAAGAACTCTGGCGTGCGACCGGGATGGCGGAAATCCCGCCCGGTATCCACATTGACAATCCGGTTTTCGATCTTACTCCCCCCGCGCTCATCGACTGGATCGTGACCGAGAAAGGCGTCATCGAACCGGCCCGGGGCGAGAGATCGGA
>JAKARN010000086.1:5646-6343 GCA_021828425.1 Pseudomonadota bacterium
CGTCTTCGAGTGTTTCGACCCCCTCCGTTTTGCGCCCCCGGAACAGGACAGCTGATCGCCTGCCGGATCCGCCCCCCCGTACGGTAGGAGGGGGAATCAGGTAAAATTCAGGGAGCTTTTGCTGGAATCCGCCCCCTTCTGGGAACCTGCCCCCGCATGACCGAAAACATCAAAGAAATCGGCACGATCACACTCGAAGACGAGCTCAAACGTTCCTATCTCGACTACGCCATGAGCGTGATCGTCGGGAGAGCCCTGCCGGATATCCGCGATGGCCTCAAACCGGTTCATCGTCGCGTGCTCTATGCGATGCAGGTACTCGGCAACGACTGGAATAAGCCGTACAAGAAATCCGCCCGGGTGGTGGGAGATGTGATCGGCAAATATCACCCCCATGGGGATGCGGCTGTTTACGATACGATCGTCCGCATGGCCCAACCGTTCGCGATGCGCTACGTCTTGGTGGACGGCCAGGGCAACTTTGGCTCGATTGATGGCGACGCACCGGCCGCCATGCGCTATACCGAGATCCGCATGGCCAAGCTGGCCCATGCTCTTCTCGCGGACATTGAAAAATCCACGGTCGATTTTCTGCCGAACTACGACGGTGCTGAATCCGAACCCACGGTTCTCCCCACCCGGGTTCCCAACCTCTTGGTGAACGGCAGCAGCGGTATTGCCGTGGGGAAGATCGGAA
>JAKARN010000087.1 GCA_021828425.1 Pseudomonadota bacterium
ATCTGCCGCGGCATCCGAATCGGAATCGGTGGCAGTCCGCGAACGGCTGGAACTGCTCGAGTCGCTGGATCCCCGGTCGGGAGAGTTCGAGCACCTGGCCGAATCCCAGAAACGACTCGACCACCTGGAGCGCATCCGTCAAGGACTGCTCGTGATCCGGAAGTTGCTGACCGGCGGGGAGGAAGCGCCCCAAAGCCCGGGATGCGAACCACTTTTGGGCCGGGCCCAAAAAGAACTTCGACCGCTCCTCTCCCTGGATCCCGCCCTTGAAATCCTCGCGGGCCGGATCGACGAGGCCAAGGGCGCCCTCGATCAGTGTGAAGGGACCCTGGACCAGTACGAGAGCAACATTGAAATCGATGCCACCCATATGGAATCCACACGCCTCCGCTTTGACCGCTACCAGGAGCTGGCCTACCGCTTCCACATGCGCCCGGAGGAGCTCGCGGATGCGCTGGGGGAGACACGAGGTCGGGCAGAGGCCTTGGCCACGGGCTCCGGGCTCCTTGAACGATACCGGGCCGAGGCGGCCGCAGCTGAAGCGCGCTATCACGCGGCGGCTCAGCAACTCTCACGGGACCGTCGGAAAGCGGCATCCCGGCTGGAGGAGGCCGTAAACCGCCTACTTCCGGAATTCGGAATGTCAGGGGCCCAACTCGCCGTAAACTTCGAGCCGGCCCCCCCCGGACCCCGTGGCGTGGAATCGATCCGGCTGGATTTCAGGAGTCATGCCGACCAACCCGCCCTCCCCCTGGCCAAGATCGCCTCCGGGGGTGAGTTGTCCCGGCTGGCTTTGGCACTTCAGCTGGCCTCAGCCCACGCCCAGTGGGTGCCGACCCTGATCTTTGATGAAATTGATTCCGGGATCGGCGGTCGCATTGCCGAACGGGTCGGACTCAAGCTTCGAGCCCTGGCCGGTCACCGGCAGGTGTTTTGTATCACCCACCTTCCGCAGGTCGCCTGCCAGGGACACCATCATTTTCGGGTACTCAAAGAAAGCCGCTCCGCAAACATCCGAACCCAGGTCGTTCCCCTGGATGCCGAATCGCGGGAGCAGGAAGTTGCACGCATGCTGGCCGGGGAGGAAGTCACGGATGCGGCGCTTCGCCATGCCCGTGAACTCATCGGTCGGGCACAAAAAGCCCCCTGATCGGTTATCATGGCCGCACCTCCCAGTTCCCCCTGGCCGTTCCCGATGAGCTTCCGCAACCGGTTAGTGCTGTTAGGTCTGTGTGCGATCGGGCTCGGGGGCTGCAGCTTCGTCTACATTGCCCCGATGCACCAAGGCAACTACCTTTCGCCGGCGATGATGCATGAAATCAGGGTCGGCATGACGCAATCGCAGGTCGCCTACCTGCTCGGCCCGCCGGCACTCAAAAACCCCTTTTCCTCCCAGCACTGGGTCTACATCTACTACCGGAAGGCCGGCCATTTCTCATCTGCCCGGCTTCATCATCTTTGGATTGTTTTCCATCAGGGACGGGTCATCCGGATTCGTCGCCGGGGGCGCGTCCATCCGGCGAAACCGCCCGCCCACTGACTCGACCCGCTTTCCCCTTTCTCCCCAAACGCCCAAGGCGAAGATCGCCCGGTCGAATCTTGAGTGGCTTGAGGAACTCGACCCGGTCGGTGGGCCGGAGAATCGCACCCAGACCGATTTCCTGGCCCGCCACGGCAATCCGACCGCCCATGGCCAGCCAACGCTCGGCAAAACCTTGAAGTCCAGCCATCCGGAGTGCATCCGCGAGTGTCGATCCCGTCGACAGGGTGAGCATCCGATGGTATTCACGCTCCCCTTCCATCCACGCCATTTCAACCCACATGGCTGCCGTCCGGATATCTTCGGCGAGCTTCTTCCACAAAGGCATCCGTCAGGGTCTCCATGGCCTCTCCGATCAGCGGAGCGACCAGATGACCCATCATGCGGCTACCCGTCACGAAGGAAAGATCCAGCTCGACCTCGCAGTCCCGGGGGCCGGCCGGTGCAAACTTCCAGGTCCCATCCAGCTCGCGCAGGGGCCCCTCGACCAACTTCATGCGGATCCGGTCGGGAAAGTGGTTGTGGTTTCGGGTCCTCAACCGGTACCGGAGGGGTCCCCATGCCAGACCCATCTCGGCCAGGACGATTTCGCCGTCTTGAGTCCCCGCCTCTTTCCCGAGGATCCGGGCATTGGCGCACCAGGGCAAAAAACGGGAATAGGAGGGAACGTCCGCAACCAACCGGTACATGTCCTCCACCCGACAGGGGACACGGGCATGTCTTTGAATATTTCGCAGCACGGGCCGAGAATCGCCTCAGGAAATGCCCCCGTATAATGCCACCATGAAGGATGACACGCAGAGATCAAAACCGCCGGCCCAAGTCGAAAACCGAAGGGCACGCCACGACTACTCCATCGAGGAACGCTACGAGGCGGGCTTGGTGCTGGAAGGCTGGGAAGTCAAAGCCCTGAGGGCGGGACGTATCCAGATACGGGACAGCTATGCGCTGATCAAAAATGGTGCCATTTGGCTGATCGGAAGCCAGATTGCACCGCTGCCGACCGTTTCCACACACCGGACCGTCGACCCGGAGCGAACGCGCAAGTTACTCCTTCACCAGCGGGAAATTGACACCCTGCGCGGGGCCGTTGAACGACGGGGACTGACCCTGATTCCCCTGCGTCTGTACTGGAAGCACGGACGGGCCAAGCTGGAGTTGGGCCTGGCACGGGGTAAAAAACTCCATGACAAGCGGCGCAGCGAACGGGAACGGGACTGGGCGAGGCAAAAAGCCCGGCTCTTGCGTCATGAACGTCCCTCTTCCTGAGGCGCACCGGATTTCAGGGTGTGCGGACGACCGGGCGTGATCCCGAACGGATCCACTCACTGTACGAACCGGCATAGAGGCGTGATCCAGAAAGACCCGCCCACTCCATCGCCAGCAAGGTCTGGCAGGCGGTCACCCCGGAACCACAGGAATGAATCACCTCCCGTGGTGAGCATCGCCCGAGGACGGTGGCGAAGCGACTGCGGAGCTCGGCCGGATCGAGAAGCCGCCCATCGGGAGCCAGTGTCTCCAAGTAGCAGAAGTTGACCGCGCCTGGAATGTGGCCCGCCACGGAGTCGATGGGTTCCTCAAGACCGTGATACCGGTTCGCGTGACGTACATCGAGGAGCAGTCCCTGGCCCTGTCCGGCCACTACGGCTTCGATGTCCAAAGTGGTCAGCCAGAGGTCGGGGTTTGGCCGGGGTTCGAAAGATTTCGCGGCAACCGTCCGGGGAGGACCCGATTCAATCGGGCCGTGATTGTCGACCCAGACCGACCAACCCCCGTCCAGCACGGACACGTTCGATAAACCGAGCCAGCGCGCAAGCCACCACAAGCGAGCCGCGAATGGTCCTGTGGTTTGGTCGTAGGCCACAATCCGCGTTCGTTCATCAACCCCCGCCTGACCCAGCCAACGGGCCAATGCGGCAGGATCCGGCAGGGGATGCCGCCCGCTTGTTTCCGTCACGGGTCCCGAAAGGACCCGGTCCAGATGGGCATAACGGGCGCCCGGGATGTGTCCTTCTTCCCAACTTTGCCCCCCCCATCCCGGATCCTCGAGCCGGAATCGGCAGTCGAACAGGCACACGTCCGGCTGTCCGATCCACGCTTTGAGTGTCCGCTCATCGATCAAGGCAGGACAGGTGGCCGCTTCCATCGTGAATTCCCCTTTTGAGCACCGCATGAGAGTATATAGTGAAGATTGGAGAAGCCCACCATGTCGAAGTCTGACTCTTCCTACGCGTTAAAAGACCGGGTTTTGTTGATCACGGGTGCGAGCCGCGGCATCGGGCGAGCGATTGCCCTGCGGGCCGCCCACGCGGGTGCCCGGATCGGAATCCTCGCCAAAACGCAAACTCCGCACCCGCACCTGCCCGGAACCATCGAAACCGTGGCTCGCGAAGTCCGGGACTTGGGGGCTCAGGCCCTGCCGATCGCCACGGATATCCGCGACGTGGAGGCTGTCGAAACTGCGGTGTCCCGCGTTGTGGCCGAGTGGGGCCGGCTGGACATCCTCGTGAATAACGCCAGTGCCATTGCACTGGGCGGGCTCGCCGATATCCCCGTCAAAAAACTGGACTTGCTCTGGTCGGTCAATGCGCGAGGGACCTATGCCTGCACGCGCGCAGCCCTTCCCTTTCTCCGGCAGGCCGAAAACCCCCATGTGCTCGTCCTCGCCCCTCCCCCCAGTCTGGATCCGCGCTGGTTCTCGGGACATCTGGGGTATACGCTGACCAAAATGGGAATGAGCTTCTGCGTCCTCGGGCTGTCCCGGGAATTGGCCCGAGAGGGCATTGCCGTCAATGCGCTATGGCCAAAAACGATCATCGCAACCCAGGCGCTGACCCAGCTGGGCGGACCCATCCGGCCCGAAAACTGTCGCAAGCCGGAGATTGTCGCCGACGCCGCGGTGGAAATCCTCAAACGACCGGCACGAACGACAACCGGGCAGTTTTTCATCGATGAGGCCGTGCTCGCGGAGGCTGGAATCACCGACCTCGACCGTTATGCCGTCTCCCCCGGGGCACAGTTGCTCCCCGACCTTTTCCTTCCGGAATTTCTGAACGCGTTCGATCGGAAAACGGAATCCGACTGAGCAAAAGCCGCTCCCTACTGGAGGTTATGAAAATGACGCGCCTGCCCCTTCGGGGTGAAACGACTACGCTTTGCGGCTCGGTTGTTGGAGGGGCAGAAGATGGCGGTGCCGTGTCGCGAATTCGGTCTCTCGTGCAAGACCGGTGACCTGGTCTTCCCGGTGTGCTTGAGAGGCGCATGGTTGGGCTCAAGCACGAGCATCCGAGCTGGGGTGCGCCAATTACAAGGGTGAGTTCATGCTGGGTGATCGGCGTGACTGCTGTCCGCTGACCCTCACCGATCATGCACGACGACTTGGGATTCTTCGACCACGAAAGCAATCGGGTCGAATGCGCAGATAACCCCTTCGAGGCCAAGGTGTTACCCCTGTCCTCGGAATCATCCGTCACCCATGTGGCCCGGTACGGACCCCCTGATTAAATGGTCGGGGTGAGAGGATTTGAACCTCCGACCACCTGCACCCCATGCAGGTGCGCTACCAGGCTGCGCTACACCCCGACTGACCCACCCTGACTTTCAGCTTCTCAAGAACTTCAGAATATCCTCGAGTTCCATCCGTAGCTGCTTGACGATCTGGGTGCTGTGATGCATGTCCTGCTGCATCCCATCCCCTCCCAGCTGCTGACGCGCGCCCCCAATCGTATAGCCATGCTCGTAAAGAAGGCTGCGGATCTGGCGGATCAGAATGAGATCCTGGCGCTGGTAATACCGCCGGTTGCCCTTGCGCTTGACGGGGTGCAACTGGCTGAACTCTTGCTCCCAATACCGGAGCACATGAGGCTTGACCTGGCAAAGATCACTGACCTCCCCGATCGTGAAGTAACGCTTCGCGGGGATCGGGGCTAGTTCAAGTTTATTCTCTGCTTCCAGCATAACCATCGACACGGGTCCTCAGTTTCTGGCCTGGATGGAAGGTGATAACCCGGCGGGCGGAAATGGGTATTTCCTCGCCGGTTTTGGGATTCCGACCGGGTCTTTGGTTTTTGTCGCGCAGATCGAAGTTCCCGAAGCTGGACAGGTGGACACAACGGCCATCGAACAGGGCGGTTTTGATCGCATCAAAGAAAAGATCCACGAGTTCACGGGATTCCCGTTTATTGATTCCGAGTTCGCCATTCAAGGCTGCTGCCAAGTTCGCCTTGGTCAGAGCGGTTGATTTACCTTCGGAGTCTACCATGGAACCCCCCCTCGATGATGACAACTGCTTTTTCACAGAGATCGTTGATGGCCTTTTCCGTTAGTGTGCTATGTTCATCCCGAAAGATCAAGCTAAAAGCCAGGCTCCGGAAACCCTCCTGCAAAGGTGCTCCGGCATAAACGTCAAAAAGCCGGACTTCCACGAGGGTAGGGCGTCCTGCAACCAGCAGGGCCGCTTCCACATCCCCCACCGGAACCGCGACCGGCAACTCGAAAGCCAGATCACGCCGCATGGAGGGAAAGCGGGGCGGTGCTTTATATTCTACTTCAAAAAATACATCTAACTCATTTAAATTCAAGGACCAAAGATAGGTTTTTCCCTTGACCTCCCACCTCCTCTGGAGTCCCGGATGGAGCGCCCCCAGGAAGCCGATCCGGCGTTCTCCCCAGAAAAGGCAGGCACATTCCGCAGGATCCAGTGCCGCGTGCTGGGACGGCCTGAAACGCAGTGGTCCCGGCAGGGAAATCAGCA
>JAKARN010000088.1 GCA_021828425.1 Pseudomonadota bacterium
TTCCACTGTTCTCAAAACCGCACTTAACTTCGGGCATGTACCGGCCGGTACATCACGGATGCGGGCAAAGAGATCGGAGCCGCGCCAACCTGGCGGATCAGGTAGGGACCCCGCCCAAATCTTTTTACAGCGGACTCGGCTGCTTCTTCAAAGGAATCATACACACCCTCGAGTTGCCCATCATGCACGAGCACCCATTTTCCCATGTGTTGCGATTCGAGATCGTTGCGCATGCGTTCATACGCTGCAATTTCGGAAGTGAGGTCGGCCATGAACCGATCACCCCGCGACGAGAGTGTTCCAGTATAGCAGGAGAGTGGAGTGCCCCTGCAGGACCATCCGATCGTCATCGAGACTCTCGCACAACAGACCGCCTCCCCGATCCGGCGCAGGAATGGATGTCTGTGTGATTCCGGTCCGGACGCGAGAGCGTAGGGCGGGGATCCGTGCACCCACTTCCTCACCACCCCGGTCCCTCACCCGGCCTCCCATCAGAACCCGTAACGGAATGACAGCATGAGGGACTGGTAACTTCCGGTATCGGCAAAGAAGGCCACCCGGGCATGCGGGCCGGTATAAAACGAGAGACCGGCATAAAAGCCGCTCAAGGTGTCGCCTTGGATCGGACTGGTCACGTTCGTCTTGCCCGAAAGGAGCTGGCTGCCGCTGAAATGCCGGACATAGAGTCCCGCCGACAGGCGGGCCGCCCATAGCCGGTACCAGGCCCCGGCGCGGGACGCCACACCCAGCCAGTGGAGCCGGTATTGCTCGGGTCCCACGCTGTCACTCACCCGGTGGTAGGTCCCTCCAAGTTCGAGGGTGAACCCCCAGATTTTCTGGACGGGAAGGAAGGAGGTGACCGAAACTCCCGCATAGTAGCCGCCGAGATTGAGGCCGGTGAGCGCGGGGTTGGTATCCTGCGTCACCCCGAGGTAGCCACCGCGGAACGCCACGTCGATGAGATGGTGATACCAGTAATGGCCCAGCTGGATGCCCGCTTCGGTGATGTGGGTCTTGTCAGTCGACCCGTTGATGCTGAAACCGGTCTGTGCATGTGAAAACTCGAAGGCCGAGCTGAATCCCTGGGCGGCCGCCACGGCGGGAAGCACCAGAAAAAAGACCAGGGCAAGGCGTCTGAGCATGTTGATTCTCCAATGACGAAAGTGGACAGGCGTGGACGGAAATCGTTCGTGGGGGTGTTTTTGTCTATCTCGTGCTGGACCGGGTGTGGGGGGGGCTCATGGCTGGACCGCCGGTGACTGCATGAGGGCGGTTCCATCTGCCACGATCGGCATGCCGGACTGCGCATAACAGGCCTGGTCCCAGACGGCGGTGTCCTTTCCGATGTAGCTCGCATGCGTGAGGACCCACGAGGAACTCGGCGGTGGGTTCACGAGCGACATGATCGTCCGGATCGTGGTATTGATGAGGGGGATGATCAGGGGATAGCAGTAATGCACGCGGACCTTGAGCAGGTTCGCGTCCTGGATGTCTTCCTTCGAGCTCTGACCCGGTGTCGGGAGCTTGTAGAGGAGGCGGGCGTTGGGGATCGCCTGGATGTGGCTCACCGAGCCGGAGGGCGTCACGAAGGGAACCTGGGTCGCAAAGTCCTGGAAGGCCTGGGCGCTCGGGTTCAGGATCGTGATCTTGACCGTGAGCGGGTTTGTGGCCGCGAGGAGCGCGAGCCCCCGGGCCTCCACGGCACCCGAGAGCGAAGGCGTCCCGGTCATGCCCTTCTGGTAGAGGGGGGCCAATCCCTCGGCGATGCCCTCCCGGATCGAGGACAGGGAGGCGTTGTTGACCGCCCCGTTGCGGGCCCCGTCGAAGGCCGCAAGATCGAGAGTGGCCTTGGCCATGAAGACCAGTGCGAACTGGATCGTGCCGAGGATCAGGAGAAGGAGGGAGGGAAGGACGATCAGGTACTCCACGAGGGCCTGTCCACCCTCCCGCCTCCGGCGCCGGATCGGGGACCGCAACATCAGGAGGGTCCGCCGGGCTGGGATGGACGCGCGGTGTCCGGCGGGGAGGAGAGACGGTTCGTCCGGGGCATTTTCTTGAGGAGGCGGATCACCCGCTCGATCCGTTTCCGGACCGGATCGGCCGCCGGCGTCGTGTTGTAGGCCTCGATCAAGGTGGCCCAGGCGATCCGCAGGCGGACAACCGCGAGGTTGTACCACGCCTGGCCATCCTGGGGATCGAGCCGCGTAGCCTGAAGGTAGGCATGAACGGCCTTTTGGGGGTGACCCTCGAGGGCGTAGAGGTTCCCCACGCGGGTCCAGACCGTGGGGTCATGGAGACGTCCGGCCAGGCTGCGGTAATCGGCCAGCGCTTGGGCGATCTGCCCTTTGTCATAGGCCACCTCAGCCTTTCGGGTGAGGACCGTGAGGTGGTGCCCCGTGGGGCTCGTGGCACATCCCGACAACAGGAGCCCCAAGCCGACTCCGAGCAGTCCGCGGCGCCTCATGGCCATTCCCGCCAGCGGAGAACCAGGCCCGGTTCGAGATCCCGCGCCATCGGGGTCCCGGCCGGAAGCTCAAGCACCAGGCGGGCCCCTCGGGCCATCGCGAAACGGAACGGACGCAGGGGCCGCGCGACCTTGAGAACCGCCCCGTCGCCGTTCATGAACACCACATCCAGGGCATAGTGCATACCCCAGGTATGGACCGAGCCGCAGCGGTCGATCCAGAGTCCCTGGCCTGGCGTGAGGGCCGGACGGGCCAGAAGCCCGCGCCCGCGTTCCCACGCGTTTGTCGTGCGCCACACCTCATGCAGAAGAACCTGTCCATGGGGATCCTCGACCCGGCCCCGCCTCACATCACGCCTTGCTGCTTGATCATCATGATGATCGGGAAAGCCAGCACGATGAAGGTCGTGGGGAAAATGAAGAGAACCAGGGGCAGCATCAGCTTGACCGGTGCCTCCATGGCCAGCTTCTCGGCACGCTGGAAGCGTTCCGTGCGACGGCGTTCCGCCTGCACCCGCATGACCTTGCCCACGCTGGCACCCACCTGTTCCGCCTGGACGATCGCGGAGACCACCGAACTCACCTCCGGGATCTTGAGCCGGTTGTCCATCCGCCTCAAGGCATCGGCCCGGGTGAGACCGGAACGGATATCGCGCAGGACCAGGAAGAGTTCCTGCCGCATGGGGCCCACCGGTCCTTTCTCGACGGTCTGCGCGAGCGCACCGGCCAGGTTGAGCCCCGCCTCGATGGCGAGGGTGAAGTAGTCGAGGTACATGGGCAGGGCCTTGAGGATGTCCTTGCGCCGCGTCTCATAGCGGTTCTTGAGCCAGATGAGCGGGTAGAAGAACCCCAGGGTGGCCACGAGCAGGGGCAGGACCAGGCCCAGCATGCCACCCAGCGGCTTGAGTGCCATGAAGGCCAGCACGAACGTGACACTCCCGGCGAACACGCGGGTCGCAAAAAACTCCTCCGCGTTCATCATGTAGGTGGCGCCGGCCCGTGCCAGCTGCTGGTGGGTGTTTTCGAGCAACTGGGCCGGCAGGCGGGAACAGAGGTAGTAGGCCAGGAAGCGGATGATCGGCCAGATCACCCGGAGCAGGGGGGGCAGCGGATCCAGGTACTGCCGCTCGTCATCCGGCACCTCCTCGTGCATCGCGGCGATCCACCAGAAGACCAGGATGACCGAGCCGGCCACCGAAACGGCAATCAGGATATACCAGATCATACGTCGATACTCGTGATGCGCCGGATCCCGTACCAGCCCATCAGCTCCATGAAGGCGATCACGCCGAGCACGATCCATCCGGTCAGGGTATGGAACAGGGGATGCATGGCCTTGGGCTCCATGAGGTCGAGGACGAGCATGAGCAGGAGCGGCAGGCCCGCCATGACCACGCCCTGGACCTTGCCCTGCGCGGTCAGGCTCTCGATCTTGCCTTCCACCTGCATCTTGCGGTAGATCGTATCCGCGAGCGATTCCAGCATGTCGGCCAGGTTGCCACCGGTCTCGCGGGCGATGCGCAGGCCCGCCGAGAACATGATGAACTCCTGGACCGGCAGGCGCTTTTCCATGTCCTTCAAGGAGTCCTCGAAGCTGGCACCCAGCTTCTGCGCGCGGAGCATGAGGGCGAACTCCTGGTTGATCGGCGGCTTGGTCTCGTTCACCAGGTTCTCGAGGGCCACGGCCAGGCTGGTGCCGGCGCGCAACGAGGCCGCCATCATCATCATCGCGTCGGGAAACTGCGAGGCAAACTGCTTGAGGCGCCGCTTGCGCATCACGCCGACCACGATCTTGGGAGCCAGGAAGGGAACGACCAGGCTGATGGCGGTGAACACCGGGTTCCCGGTCACGATCCAGAGGATGACCGGCAGGAGGAGATAGGCCGCAAACTGGACCATGGCCAGCTTGTTGTAATCAATGAAAACGAAGAGGTCGGCGAGATCCCGGGAGGCGGTCTCCTTGATCCGCTCCTTCTGCCAGCGGGCCCCCAGGCCCAGGGCCTGGCCCAGGAGGATGAACAGGGCGGCCGCAGCCCCGAAGCCGCAGATGCCGATCAGCCAGTACGTCGCGGTGGCGCTCATGACGGACTTCCGCCCTTCTGGTCTTCAAAAAAGATGTTGCGGTCGACCTCGATCCCCCGCCGCTGCAGGTCCTCGTAGAACTCGGGGATCCGCCCGGTGGCCACGAAGCGTCCCTGGATCTTGTGGTCGGGTCCGTAACCCTCCTGCTTGAAGAGGAAGATGTCCTGCAGCTGGATGGTCTGGTTCTCCATTCCGGTGACCTCGGTGACATGCGTGATCTTGCGGCTGCCGCAGGAAAAACGCGTCTGCTGCACGATCAGGTGGATCGCCGAGGAAATCTGCTGGCGGATCGCGAGCACCGGGAGTTCCATTCCCGCCATGAGCACCATGACCTCGAGACGGGACAGGGTGTCGCGCGGCGCATTGGCATGGACCGTTGTCAGCGAACCGTCATGCCCCGTGTTCATGGCCTGCAGCATGTCCAGCGCCTCGCCGCCCCGGCACTCCCCGACGACGATCCGGTCCGGCCGCATGCGGAGGCTGTTGCGGACGAGGTCGCGGATGGTGACCGCCCCCTCCCCCTCGATGTTGGCCGGCCGGGCCTCGAGGGAGACCAGGTTGGGCTGGTAGAGCCGGAGTTCGGCCGCGTCCTCGATGGTGACCACCCGGTCGCTGTCCGGGATGAAGTTGGACAGGATGTTGAGCAAGGTCGTCTTGCCCGAGCCCGTTCCTCCGGAAATCAGGATGTTCCGCCGCTGCTGGACGGCCAGTTTGAGGAAGGCCATCATCGGCCGGTTTGCCGACTTGAAGGTCACGAGATCGTCGTCGGTGAGCCGGCGTTTCGAGAACTTGCGGATCGTGATGCACGGCCCCTTGAGTGCCAGGGGCGGGATGATGGCATTCACGCGGGAACCGTCCTTGAGCCGTCCGTCGACCATCGGCGAGGCCTCGTCGATGCGCCGGCCCAGGGGGGCGATGATCCGCTCGATCGTGGACACGACGGCCTTGTCACCCGAAAAGGCGATGTTGGATTCCCCGAGCTGTCCGGCGCGCTCGACGTAGACCTGGTCATAACGGTTGACCATGATTTCCGTGACGCTGTCGTCGGCAAGCAGCATCTCGAGCGCACCCAGTCCCACCGCCTCGTTGAGTGCGTTCTGGGCCAGAAACCCCCGCTGGGGATCGGACGCCATGGTCGGATCCTCGTTGATGATCTCCTCGATCAGTTCCTGGGTCTTCTGCCGGAGTTCGGACTCCTCCATCTTGCTCGTGTCGATGCGCCGGAAATCCATCCGGGAGATCAGCCGTTCCTGGATCAGCCGCAGCTTGGCAAAACTCTGGGCATTCTCGGACGGTGCCGCGACCGGCTTCTTCTCGGCCAGGGGCTCGTTCGCGGGTGCAGCCGGGGCGGCCGGCATCCCGCTCTTTGGACGGGCATCGGCCGAGGGCATGGCCAGGGGGTCCTGCGCGATGCGGGTCTCGGTGGTGGGCTCGACCCCGATCCGGTAGGCCCCGATCTCGATGACGTCGCGCTCCCCGAGCGGGCCGTGGACCCCGGTGATCCGCTCTCCGTTCACCTTCGTGGGAAAACTCGAGGACTCCTCCTTCACATACAGGAGGTTGTCGTCCTGGTAGATGGTGGCATGACGTCTCGCCACCTGCCAGCCCTGCAGGAGCACCAGGTTCTCGTCCGACTTGCCGATCGAGGCGCTGGCCGAGGTGCAGGTGACCGTTTCGACCTTGCCGCGTGAATTCGTGATGTTGACCCGAAACATGGAAAGCGTCCTCCCGGTCAGAACAGGCCG
>JAKARN010000089.1 GCA_021828425.1 Pseudomonadota bacterium
CGTCTTGGGCCATGGGGGTGACCAACGCCACCAAACTACCCTGGAACATGGCTCACACACGCCTAGGGAGGACGCTATTGAACTATCTTAAACGTTTAGGGAGAGACCGCTCAAGTCCCGCCCGATCGGGATCGGTCCGCAGAACCGAGAGGCCGCGTCCATGAGGCAGGTTTTGGTGTTGAACGCGATGGGCCCGAACCAGCCTGCCCTTCTGCCGGATCTCACCCGTTATATCCTCGAATGCGGCTGCAACATCGTGGAAAGCCGCATGTCGGTCCTGGGAGCCGAATTTGCCTGCTTTCTCCTGATTTCGGGTGCGTGGGATGCGATTGCCCGGCTCGAAAGCGGCAGCAAAAAGATGGAGCGCAAGCTGCAGGTGACACTCACCCTGCAACGCACGACCGAGCGCCCGCAGATCAAGGAAATGACCCCGTATGCCGTCGACGTGGTCTCCCTGGACCAGGAGGGAACCCTGTTCAACCTGACCAGCTTCTTCACCGAACGGGAGATCACCGTCTGCGAACTCAGTTCCCGGACTTACGTGGCCAGTTACACCGGTGCCACCATGATGGCATTCCAGATGACGATTCTGGTTCCCGCCTCGCAACCCATTGCCCACCTCCGGGAGGAATTCACCGACTTCTGTGACAAACTGAACCTGGATGCCATCATGGAACCCGTGAAATCCTGAGTCCCCATGCCCGACCCAGAGCAGATTCCGGACTTTGACCTCCCCGCCCATCCCGGAGGCCGCCTCCGTTCCGGCGATCTCCGGGGCCACCCGATCGTGCTTTACTTCTACCCCAAGGACAGCACTTCCGGATGCACGGTGGAGGCCATCGAGTTCACGGCGCTCCACGCCCGGTTCCGGCAGCTCGGTGTCGGGATTGCCGGCGTCTCACGGGATTCACTCTCATCCCATGAAAAGTTTGCCCTGAAGTACGCGATTCCCTTCCCCCTCCTGGCCGACACGGAATCCGTGCTCTGCCGGGCCTGCGACGTCATCCGTGAGAAATCACTGTATGGACGGAAATACCTCGGCATCGACCGCAGTACATTCTTCTTCGATGCCGAAGGTCGGCTGCGCGCGGTTTGGCGGAACGTCAAACCCCGGGGGCACGCCCAGGCCGTACTCGAGCGGGTGATGGCGACCCGGGCGGCACCCTGAACGCTTCATGACGCGACCCGGAAAACGCCTCTGCATCCTGGACACGAACGTCCTGATGCACGATCCGGCCGCACTCTTCCGCTTCCACGAGGACGACCTGTTCCTGCCCATGGTGGTGATCGAGGAACTGGATGCCGCAAAAAAGGGGTTGAGCGAGGTGGCGCAGAACGCGCGTCAAGCCAGCCGCTTCCTTGAACAAGTGATCCACGGTGCCACCCAGGACGCCATCCACCGGGGATTGCCGCTCGAAACCTTCTCCCTGAGGTCGGGATCCACTTCCGCCAATGGGTCCCGGAACGGCGCACGGGGGCTGCTGTTCCTCCAGACCGAAACCCTGATTGAGCCCTTGCCCCTCGAGCTGCCGGGCCATCATCCCGACCACGCGATCCTCGCGCTCTGCCTCGCCCTCGGCAAACGCCAAACCCACCATTCGGTCACCCTGATCACCAAGGATGTCAACCTGCGCATCAAGGCGGCTGTTCTCGGCGTCCGGGCGGAAGACTACGCCAGCGATCAGGTGCTCGAGGATCTGAGCCTGCTGGAAAGCGGGATGCGAAGCCTGCCTGCGGATTTCTGGCAGACCCACAGCGAGCGGGTCGAGTCGTGGAACCGCGAGGGCCTCACCTACTATGCCGTGGAAGGCCCTCTCGTTTCCGGATGGTTCCCCAACCTGTGCCTGTACGGGGGCGGGGAAAGTCCGATCGAGGCTTTGGTCCGCGAGACGGATGGACAGCGGGCGGTCCTCGAACTGGTCCGGGACTTCCGCACCCCCCACGCACCCGTCTGGGGCATCCACGCCCGCAACCGGGAGCAGAACTTCGCCCTGAACCTCCTCCTGCATCCGGACCTCGATTTCGTGACCCTCCTGGGACCGGCCGGCACCGGCAAAACCCTCATGACGCTGGCCGCCGGTCTCCAGGAAACCCTGGAACACAATCGCTTCCGGGAAATCATCATGACCCGCATCACCGTCCCCTTGGGCGAGGACATCGGCTTCCTGCCCGGAACGGAGGAGGAAAAAATGACGCCCTGGATGGGGGCCCTCCTCGACAACCTGGAGGTTCTGAGCGGCTCCTCGGGGGGCGGCAGCTGGGGACGCGCCGCCACCCAGGATCTTTTGGCCCAACGCATCAAGATCAGGTCCCTGAACTACATGCGGGGCCGGACCTTCCTCAACCGTTACGTCATCATCGACGAAGCCCAGAACCTCACGCCCAAGCAGATGCGGGCGCTCATCACCCGGGCCGGGCCTCACAGCAAGATGATTTGTGTCGGCAACATTGCCCAGATCGACACTCCCTATCTCACCGAGACAACCTCGGGTCTCACCTATGTGGTCGACCGCTTCAAGAGCTGGTCGTATTCCGGTCACATCACCCTGTCCCGGGGCGAACGATCGCGCCTTGCCGATTTCGCGAGCCAGTCGCTATGAGCCGGAAGATTCCCCGCCCCCCATTCTGCAAGCGGGAGCCTGTGTTACCATAAAAGTGGACATAATGAAACGATTTCGACCACGCGATGTTCCCGGGGAATCCGGAGAGCCGGCCCCCGATCAACGACCCAACAAATAGCCTTCGCAGGAGCGACGAACATGCTGACGATGAAACGTCTGTCCGCCCACAAAACCGCCCGGCGTCTTTCCCTTTTTGCTCTGCTGTCGGCAGCGGGGCTGGGCGTCCTCACCACACCGGCATGGGGCTCGGGATTCGCCTTGAACGAATCCAGCGCCCGAGAAATGGGGAAAGCCTATGCCGGCAGCGCCGCCAAGCCGGATGGAGCCACCGCGGTCTACTTCAACCCGGCCCTTTTGACCCTCCTCAAAAAGCCGACCCTCAATCTGACCGCAACCATTATCAAGCTGGACGGTGAGTTCACTCCCACCCAGGCCATCGATGCCATCGGGCAACCCCTGGCGGGCGGCAACGGCGGAAATGCCGGCCGCAAACTCAACTTCGTCCCCTCGGGGTTCTTTGCCGCACCCATCAACCACCATTGGTCGTGGGGCATCGGCATTTACGTCCCCTTCGGGCTCAGCACCGATTACAACCCCTCGTCGATCCTCCGCTACGAGGCCATCTACACCTCGCTGGACATCATCAACGTCAACCCGTCCTTGGCCTACCGCCTGTCTCCCCACTTCTCCATCGGCCTCGGGCTGGACATCTCCAAGGCCTACGCCAAATTTACGAATGACGTCGATGCCGGGGCCGTGTGTTTCGCGAAGCTGGGACCTTTGAACTGCCAGAGCCTGGGCCTCACCCCCCAGTCGCATGACATCTTTTCGGAGGTTCAAGGAAGCGATACGGCCTTTGGCTGGAACATCGGCTTCCTGTGGCATGACTCGGGAACGCGGATCGGCCTCACCTACCGGAGCCGGATCACCCACAATCTCGTCGGGACCGCCACGTTCAACAACGTGCCGGCCATCTTCCAGCAAAGTGACATCTTCTCCCCGACCGATGTCAGTGCCAACCTCGAAACACCGGACACGGCAACCTTGAGCTTCAACCAGCAGTTGTCGCAGGCATGGTCGATCGGTGCAACTGCCAGCTACACCCGCTGGAGTTCCTTCCAGCAGATCCAGATCCTTTTCGCGAATCCCAACCAGCCCACGGCCACCACACCCGAGAACTATCACAACACCTGGTATGGCAGCGTGGGAACCAGCTGGCACTATAACGCCCACTGGACCTTCAGGGGCGGCCTCGGCTGGGACCAGAGTCCGGTCCCGAACTCGACCCGGAACGCCCGTCTGCCCGACGGCAACCGGGATTGGCTGTCTTTGGGTTTCACCTACCAGGTCAACCCCGCCACCAGCCTATCGTTTGGTTATGCGCACCTGTTCCTGAACAGCCATATCCCCATGGACAATACCAGTCCATCGGGTGACCAGGTGGTCGGAACCTGGAACCTGGATGCCAACCTCTACGCCCTGGAGTTCGGCTACCAGTTCTGAACCGGGAAAAACGGGCGGGCCGCGACATCGTCGCGGCCGCCTGAACCGGTTCTATCGAGCCGGATTTTAGAGGATCGGATGCCCACCGGCGATCCGAGGGCGACCTGTTTGCGCCCGAACCTCACCCGACCGAACGGAGCCCACAACCGATCATGCCTTCATCCAGACAACCGTGTGATGAAATCCCAACCCCACGTGACGAGCCCGCGATTGGACCCGGAGCCTGCGCCTGGGGACACCGCCTGGCGGTTTCCACCGCAATCCTCGGGCTCACCCTCACACTGGGCGCTTGCGCGAGTCTATCCGGGCATGGTCCGGGGCCCTTCCATGACATCAACCGCGCCAACTTCGCCCTGAACGAAGCGGTGGATCGGGCGGTTCTCCGACCGGCCGCCCACGCCTATGTGGCGGTCGTGCCCCATCCCATCCGGATCGGCATTCACAACGTCTTTTCGAACCTCACGGACCCGATGGTGGCCCTCAACGAATTCCTGGAAGGCCGGCCCCGGCAGGGATTTGAGGAAAGCGGCCGCTTCCTTGCCAATACCACGTTTGGGGTTTTGGGTCTTTTCAACGTGGCCTCCGCCATGGGCCTTGAGCACCATCATGCGGATTTCGGACTGACCCTGGCACACTGGGGGCTGCCGCGGGGACCCTACCTCTACCTGCCTCTCTTCGGCCCCAGCAGCCTGCGCAGCCTCGCCGGCCGAATCGTCGACAGCGATCTCGGAAATCCGGTCCAGTACATCTCATCCGTTCCGATCCGCAATGGTCTCACGATCCTCAACCTGCTCGAGATCCGCGCCCAGCTGATCGGCCAGGTCCATCTCATCTACTCCGCACCCGATCCATATCTCATGATGAAGGATGCCTACCAGCAACATCAGCGCTACCGCTTCTACCACGGCCATCCGCCCATCGTCTATCCGGGCCTGCCGGGCGGTTCAACACCAGGATCGGAGGGATCGCCCCCCGTGGCCCGGAGACAGCCGACGCAGGCCGGCCCGCATCCGGGGGCTGATTTCAGGAAAGCGGGGGAAGGTCCTTCAAGAGGAAGTCTTCGACCTGGCAGAGCCGGGTGATGGCCCGGGCCTGATCGGGAAGATTCCGGATGTCGAGCGACCGGCCCTCTTCGTGGGCCAGTCGCTTCCATTCGATGAGCTGGGCCACTCCCGCACTGTCCATGAAGGGGACCTCGCTGAGATCCACCGTCCGGACCCGGCCAAAAGCCCGACGGGTCTTCCGGTCCGGCCGGATGAGTGTTGCCGCCGTAAGCGGTCCGATCACGTTCATCCGGTCATCCGAAATCCGAACCTCGAGACGGGCCGGCCGGGGCCCGGGCACGTTCGCCATCAGGATGGGGGATGCACGACGGGGTGGATCGTCTTCTCACGGAGTTTGCGGATCAGCCCCACCACACCCACCCGTCCCAGGATCGGCTCGAACTGTTTCCGGAAACTCATGACGTAGGAGATGCCCTCGACACTCACGTCAAAAATCCTCCACCCGCGAGCGGTGCGGTAGAGGGCATAAGTGACGCCCACCGACTGGCCGCCTTGCGTGTGAATCTCGCTCATGACCTCCACATAGTGCACGGTGAGCGAACCCCGGTAGGGTTTGACCCGGACCTGGGCTCCGCGGTAGTGCTTGAGGGCGGTTGCGAAGGTGTGGATCAGGTAGTGGTAGAAGAAGCGCTCAAACTGCTGCCGTTGCACCGGTGTCGCCGACCGCCAGTACCGACCGAGTACGTACTCCGCGGTGAGCGAGAAGTCGAAGTAGGGCAGAAGCTCATTCGCCAGGAGGAGGGCCGTCTTCCGGGGATGGAGGTGGAGTCCCTGCCGGTGGGCCTTGAGAAAGACCAGGACCTTCCCCGTCGCCTGTTGGATCAGGGCGGTGGGTGTGGCGGCCGGGTTGTCAACCAGCGGCACCGGAGTCACGGGTGCGGCATGAGCCGGGACCCCGAGAAGAAGGAGGGGAAGCAGGGAGAGGGGAAGGAGTCTTTTCATCATCTAAGATCACCAGTGGGGCCGCGGGATCCCGCAGCAGGGCGCGGGTCCGCAGTGGGACGGGGTCCGGGGGCGTCCATTTTCTTCATTTGCCGGAATGGCTGCCGTGGGTCAACAGCTGACCCAACAGGTTTTCCAGGATAATC
>JAKARN010000090.1 GCA_021828425.1 Pseudomonadota bacterium
GGAGGCACGGGATCCCCGGGCGGCTGCCCACTCCCGCCGGTCGTCAGCGGGTTCGGTGCGTGTGAGACGGATGGGCATGGGGGAGGGGGGGGTAGGCGGGTAGCCAGGGTGGTTTGGGGGCCCGAGGCACGGGATGGGTCTTGAGTTTCCGCATCAGGTAGGAAACCGCGGTCAGGAGCTGCGCATCCTGGCCCCGACGGAGTTGGCCCGGTTCGTCGTGGACCACGATATTGGGCCTGACCCCATAGTTTTCCACCGTCCATTGGCCGTGGCGGTTGTAGAGGGCGATCTCGGAAACCACGAGGGTGCCGCCATCCTCCAGGGGCAGGGGCCGGAAATAGCCCCGCACGCCTCCCCAGGTCCGGCTGCCGATGACGGGCCCCAGATGGTATTTCTCGAATTCGTAGGCAAAAATGTCACCGTCCGATGCGGATCCATGGTTGACCAGAGCCGCGAGGTAACCGGGGAAGACGTTCGCGGGAACCCGGAACACCCCGCGCTCCCGGTCGATGAAATAAGCCACGAGACGGCGGGTCAGCCGATCGAACAGCATGTCATCGATGAATCCGCCGGTATTCCAGCGTTCGTCGATGATGAGGGCCTTTTTGTGCAGCTGATGATAGAACTGGCGGATGAACTCATTGAGTCCCATCCCCCCCATGTTGGCGAGGTAGAGATAGCCGATCCGCCCGTGGGAAAGCCGCCGGACCAGGTGACGGTTGTGGCGGATCCAGGCCAGGAGATGGAGCTTCGTCTGGTTGGCGATGGGCCGGACCCGGATGACCCAGCTGCCGCGGGAGGCGCCTGTTTTGCTCAGACGAAGTCGGAGGGTATGCCCGACCGTATGTTCGAGGAGCGCGTAGGGATTGGTCGGCCCGCGCAGCGGAGTCCCGTTGATGGCGAGGAGGAAATCTCCCCGGTGAACCCGAAGCCCGGGCTGGGCCAGCGGGGCGGTGTAGTTTTTGAGGGTGTTGTTGCCGTGAAAGATGCGGACGATCCGGTAGCGGTCATTGTGTCGATCGAGCGCGAGGTGGGCACCCAAAAGCCCGGTGGGGACTGCTGGCACCTGAAGTCCGGTATCGCCTCCGAAAACGAACATGTGAGATTCATCCAGGGAACCGATCATGTTGCCGATGAGGTAGTTCAGGTCCTGTCGTGTGGCCACGAGGGGGAGCAGCCGGGCATAGCGTTCACCGATGCGTTTCCAGTTGTGACCGTTGAAACTGGGATTGACGAAGTAGGCACGGACCTTGCGCCAGGCGGACCAGTAGATCTCGTGCCATTCCGTGGCGGGCCGGATCCGGATCCAGAGCTGGTGGAGGGGAACCGGCCGGGGGTGGAGCGGAGCGGGTACGGCCGGGACTTCAAAAAAGTGGGGTCCTGCCGCATAGAGCAGGAATTGGCCGTTGTGGCTCAGGACGAACGACGAGGGCCCCTTGAGCCACTCCCGGCCCGAGCGCCGGCGCAGCGAAAAGCGGTCGATGGCGGGAGGGGTGACCGGAAGCGGGCCATTGACGGTGGGGAGCGGCTGCACTTCGTAGTAAAGCGCCGTCCGGGTGGCCGCCAGTTCGGAGATATCGGCGGGTGGAACGGGCAGTTGGACCACACGGTCGATGGCCTTGTGCCAATCGATCGTGAGCCGCTTGGCTTTTGGCTTTTTCTTGGCGCCGGGTCGGGGGACCACAGGGTGCGGGACGGGAGGATGCGGTGGGTGGCTTCCCCGGATCGCGAGCGGGGAGGGGATGGCGGGGTTGAGCGTCATGGCATACAGGCCGTCCGCATCGACCACGGCAAAATTCATGCCCGTGGCGCTGAGCGCGGGATTGGTATGGCGTGCCGAAACAAAGTAGAGGTAGCGTCCGGCGGGATCGAAAACCGGATCGCTGTCTGAGGCGTATCCTCGTGTGACTGGATGCACATGATTGTTTGCCAGGTGATTGAGCCAGATGACGCCCAGACCATTCCGTCCGGCCCGGCTGTAGGCCAGCCATTGTGAGTCGGGCGACCAGGAATAGTCGTGGATCCAGCTATAGCGGTCCTGGGTGATCCGCACGAGCTTTCGGGTGTCCACATTGACCCGCCAGAGCCGCCTCGCGCTGTCGGCAAAGGCGATCCAGCGGCTGTTCGGCGACCAGAGCGGTCCGTAGAGGTGGGCGGTCCTGAAATGGGTGAGGATCCGGACCCGGTGCGGATAGGTGAGCGACCGGATCGCGATTTCGCTGTGACCGGTCTGGTCGGTGACGTAGGCCACCCATTTCCCGCTCGGGGACGCGACCGGCATGGTGAGATCGGCCCGGGAGGTGGGAATCAGGTTTTCCGTGGTGCCGTGGTGCAACGGGACCCGGAACAGATGGCCGCGGGCGCCGAAAAAGGCGATCCGGCCGCGGCTGGACAGACTGTAGCTCTGGATCGACTTCCAGGCCTTGATCCACACCGGGTGGCGACGGACGCCGTCCAGAGGGAGACGGACGTGCACCCGGACGAGCCGGTGGGTGGGCAGCTCATAGCAGTAGAGATGGCCTCCGTCCTGGAAGACGATGCCGGTATTGCCGAGGCTCGGCCAGTCGATGTCATAGCGGTGGAAGAAGGTCAACTGTCGCTTGTGCCCCGTGGCCAGATTGTCGGACCAGAGGTTGAGCACGCCCGTGGGGCCGCGATCGGAGGCGTAGTAGAGATGGCGGTGTCCCCATAGGGGAAAAGTCGATGTGCCCGGCCAGCGGGTGATGGCACGGATCCGACCGCTCCGGAAGTGGTAAATCCAGATTTTCTGGGCCCAGCCGCCCCGGTAGTGTTTCCGGTGAAAGCTCTGGTTGCGATAGAGCTTGTTATAAGCGACCCTGTGGCCGTGGGGGCTCAGGGCCAAAGGTCCACTCCATGGCAGCGGGAGGGGACGGGCCAGGCCGCCTGTCACCGGTACCGTGAAGGCTTTGAGGTATTCGGGGCTGGCGCTGTCACGACGCGAGAGAAAGATGACCCGGTGGCTCGTGGGCGTCCATCCCACGACCAGACCGGGGCGGTAGGTCAGACGGCGAGCATAGCCTCCGTGTGCCGGAATCAGGTAAACATCCGCACTGCCTTCGTACCAGCCGGTGAAGGCAATCCAGCGTCCGTTGGGTGAAAACAAGGGATGGCTGTCATAGCCGGTATCCGCCGTGAGACGAATGGCGGTCCCGCCCGCGAGTTTGACCTCCCACAGGTTGCCTGCCGCCTCGAAGACGATGCTCTGGTTGTGGATGGTGGGAAACCGGATCAGGGCCCGGATGGCCCCGAAGGCGGGCAGGTTGAGGCTGATCCATGCGCATGCCATGGCGAACGCCACGGCTTTCCAGTAACGGACAGGACTGGACATAGGGGGGGTCTCCCGGAAGATCACCTTATTTTAATCAGGAAAAGGCGTTCACCACGATCTCAGGGGAGGCCAAGGCCGGGAGGCGGGAGCGGGATGCGGGGGGTCGGATCATGGGATTTCTCGGGTAATGGACACGGACAGCCCCACCGGTCCAAAATAACGGCACAGGTTTTCGTTATCGCAGATCTCCACTTCTGTCCATGACCCAGAGGATCGCCCCCGTGAAAAGATCGCTTCTTGCCATGACCGGTGTCCTGTGTGTGGCCTTGGCCTCCTGTGCCACCGAACATCCGGCTCCGCCCAAGGCGAAACCGGCCCCCCACGTGACCCAGGCACTGCCCAGTTCATCGACCAGCCTGCGGGCGGCTCAGGCGCTGGCGGCGCGGCAGCGACGCCAGGCCGCCTTTCGGGCCTGGATGAAAAGCCATCCCGGCCTGGCGTACCGGTCGGTGTATTTCAACTTCAACCGGTCCCGTGTCCACAATCGTTACGAAAAGATGCTCAAGGCACAGGCCCAGTACCTGTTTGCGCATGCCCGGGCGGTTGTCCGGCTGGAAGGCAACTGCGATGAACGCGGGACGGTCGGCTACAACCTGGCACTGGGCCAGAAACGGGCCCATGCCGTGGCTGAACTGCTCGAATCCCTGGGGACCAACCCGGCCCAGGTCGAAATTGTGAGCTACGGCAAGCAACGCCCCGTGGCGCAGGGCAACAACCCGGCAGCCTGGGCCGTGAACCGCCGTGTGGACATCGTCTATATGCGCAGGCCACCCAAGGGGTGCGTGCCGGTCTTGCCGGCAAAGGACCGGTCGAAGTCCCGTCACTGGCGGATGCGCGAACTCAGTCGCCTCAAGAACCGCCTGTGTCAGGGAGCCACTTTTTCGAAGTAAATCAAAACCCGAAGGAACAACGCACGGCAGGTATCAGGACGGGGGAGGGGCTGCTCGGATATCGGGCATCTCCTCCACCGTCCGGATGAGGGGTTTGCCCCAGCCCGGATGAACCAGGAGTTCTCCCCGCTGCCGGTGGAGCCCGTCCGGGGAAAAATCGAATTCGTACCGCCGCACGAGGGCCCAACCGCGGGCCGTGCGGCTCAGGCGAAGTGATTTCAGGCTCACGGTTTCGTCCAGGAACTGCCAGCCCATCTCTTCGCAATACTGGCGACCGTACGCGGCCAAGGCGGCCTTGCGGTCGGTCTGGCCGATCACCGAAAGCGTGACGGCCGCCCCGACGGCGAGCCCGATCAAGCCCAGAAGCGTCATCCGGAAGTCCTGTTTTCGTCTCCACCCAAGGCTAGCACAGGCCCGGGGCGGGCGAGCCGCCTACGGGCCCGCCTACGGGCCGACCTCGTAAGCCGTTTCCGGACGCCTGTGCAGGTCGTGGGTGATGGCCGTGAACACGGCCTGGGTATGATCCCGGTCCAGACTGTTCCACAGGGCCAAGGCGAGAATGACGAGGCTCCACGCCGCGACGAGGAGGTTGCAGTTCAGGAAACTGAGGAGGTGGATTCCCCCCAGGCGGGCCGGCCCGAGCCAGGTGAGCCCCCAGAGTCCGCCGAAATAGGGAACCAGCCACAGGGCATGAAAAGCGTTCAGGGGAGGGACGGGCCGGCGACGCCCATATTTCTGGAACGCGTAGTAAGCCATGTAGATCGTGAACAGGCCGAGCAGGATTCCGAAGACGTAGCTGTCCGTTTTGAATCCGGTCCAGACAATGATCCAGTTGGCGACGATGAAGGCGATGGGGGCGATGACCCAGGCCCAGCGCAGACGGAAACGGCGTTCCAGGTCCGGCAGGCGTTTGCGTAACTGGAGCAGGACCACGGGCCCGATGCCGTAAGACAGGACGGTTGAGGAGGAAATCACGGCGACCAGCTTCTGCCAGGACGGGAAGGGGAACAGGAAGATCGCACCAATCACGAACGTCGCAATGAGGGCCGCCCACGGGACCCCCCGTGCGCTGATCAGGGTGAGCCGGCTTGGGCCCGATCCCACCTCACCGGTGGCCATGAGGATGCGGGAGGTGGTCGTGGTGTAAATGAAGGCCGTGCCGGTGGGAGAGACCACGGCATTGAGATAAATGAAATAACTCCACCAGACCGCACCCGCCGCGACCACCATGGTGGCCAGTGGCCCGGCGGATCCCTTGAACCGGAGTCCGGCCCATCCGTCCTTCAGGATCAGGGCCGGGTTGATCGAGCCCAGGATCGCGTATTGCAATCCGACGTAAATGAGGGTGGAAATGATGACGGAACCGACGACCGCGAACGGAATGTTGCGGCGGGGATCCTGGGTCTCCCCGGCCAGGTCGATCGCCTGACGGAACCCCAGAAAGCTGAAAATGATCCCGGCCGTGGCCACCGAGGTGAAAAGCCCGTCACGCGGAGTGCTCTGGAGCGCGAGGGTGAGATTGCCGGGATGAAAGGAGAAGGACAAGAGGACCGCGATCGTCACGATCGCGATCAGGATTTTCCACCAGGTGGCGGTGCTGTTGATGAACAGAACCCACCGGATGGCGAGGAAATTCATGGCTACGATGAGCGCGAGCAGGACGATCGAGATTCCGTAGCCCCATTCGGTCAGAAGATGCTGGGGGCCGTGGACGAGGCCGGGAAAGTAGTTGTTGGCATAGTACAGGACCGCGAGCACCTCGACCGGGGGTACCGTCACGTAGGCCAGAAACAGGATCCAGCTCCAGATGCGTCCGACCAGTTCGCCGTGACTCAGGTGGCTCAGGTGAACCAGAACGCCGCTTTTGGGGACGAGAATGGCCAGTTCGGCGAAGACGAACGCGAGGAGCAGGACGGCGATGGCGCCGATCAGCCACGACCCGATGCTCCAGGGACCGGCCAGCTGCATGGCCAGAAAGGGTCCCAAAAGCCAGCCGGATCCGATGATCCCGGAGACACTCGAATAGAGCAACCCG
>JAKARN010000091.1 GCA_021828425.1 Pseudomonadota bacterium
ATGAGGCGTCCGGAGGGTTTTTGACGTTTTCTGAACGGAATGAAGCGTTTGGGTTGTGCCCGGAACATCATGCAGGCCGTATCCGCGCAGAGAGGTTCGGAACACCAAAATAGTTCAGCGAGGTAGAGATTCCTGCTCACGGGCTTGAACAAAAGGACAGGATAATCTCCGACCCACGAAAACAGTCCGGTCGCTTGCGGAAAAAGTGATACAGAGCCCCACGGCAGATGGTGTACATCGGGTCTCACTTTTGGCGACACGGCAAGCCACAGTGCGTAGTCGCAACGCCTGGAATTGGAAAATCCTCATGAGGCAGATCAGGAACTCGAATCGTGTTCGCGGAGAGGACGGGGGGGCTCATCCGGCAGCCGGTCCCTTGCGGGATGCGGAGCGGGCCTTCCAGGTCCGGTGGGCCAGGGGCAGAAGTGTGACCAGGACCACCAGGCCGAGTGCGGTCATGTTCCCCGCGGTCCACGGATCACCCAGCCGGAAGTGCCTGAGGTGCGCACCGAAGTTCGCGAACACGAAACTGCCCGGGATGATCCCCAGAAAGGTGGCGACGAGGTAATCCCGGCTCCGGATCGTGGTCACGGCCGGCACCAAGTTGACCAGCCAGAACGGGAAGAGGGGAATCAGGCGCAACAGGAGGAGATAGTGGAAGGCATGACCCTCGAACCCGCGGGCCAGAACTGCCGCCTGGGGTCTGCCCTCCAGCCGTCCCCGCACCCAGCGACCCAGGAGCCAGCGCGCAAAGGCGAAGAGCACAAAGGCCCCGACCGTGGCCGAACAGACGACGATCACGGTCCCGAGCCAGGGGCCAAAGAGAAAGCCGCTCAGGATCGACAGGTACACCGCGACCGGGAGGCTCAGGACCGTGACCAGCGCGTAGAGCCCGCCCAGGAAAAAGGCGGAACGGATGGTGTGCTGGCGGACGGCCGCGTGAAGTCCGGAAAGGAACCGGGCGGGGTGGAGGGCATCCAGCCTTTCCAGAAGACCCACTCGCCACGCACCCAAAATCAAAAGGACCAGTGCGACAACCACCCCCACACGGGTGGCGAGACGCCGGTTCATGGACGGGATGTCCCGCTCCCGCCCCGTGGGCGGGCGGACCGATCCGGCATCAGCCGTGATGCAGCCGGGTCTTGAGCTGCCGCATATAGTGTTCCACGCGGGAGGCATTGTGCCCGATGTCCGACAGGCCGATGCGTGATTCCGAACGCATGTCGACCCGCACCCCGCCGGGCACCTTCTCGATCCGGATCGCGACATCGTCCTTGAAACCGAACCAGGCCGTGCGGGCGACCGCCTCGATCCGTCCGGTTCCGGGACTGGCAAAGGCCACCTGCCAACCCCGTTTCCGGACCAGGGCGAGGGCCTTGGCATAGGCCTTCGACCGGCTCACGCCGTTCAGGATGAGGGGACGGACCATCGGGTAGTAGACTTCCTGGACCGTAAACAGGCAACGGGCATTCCAGTGCACACAGCTCTGGACCACCTGGGCCGCGTGCGGGTTTATCCGTCCGTGTCCCCGGGTGGCAAAAGCCACCACGGCTTCCCGTTCGATCCGCCGGGCCTGGGGGTTGCCGTCGCCATAAATCGGGCTGTTCGGCACGTGCTGGAGGCGCGGCAGGAGCGCGGTGAAGGCCGGCGGGTGCAAGGGATCGGTCGTGATGTCATGGATGGGCGGGACGGATTCGGCCTTGAGCAACCAGAAAAAGGGCACAGCGAAGCAAAAAATCCCGGCGATGGCCAGAACCACGTTGGCCAGAAGGAGCTTGGTGCGATGGGCATAGACCGAGGCAATGACCGAGATGATGCCGAAAACGAGTGTCAGGACTCCCAGGTAGGCTCCATCACGGATGGACTGGAACGCCGCTCCGAGAGACAGCCAATGGGCTCGGTAGAGCGGTCCCGGCAGGATGGTGAGGGCGGCGGCCAGGAGGGCCAGGACCAGGGTAATCACCGACAGCCAGAAGGCCGTCATCTGGGAACGCTTGGAGGGAACGGGGTGGATCATGGTCACGACCTCGGGATAAGCGCCCTATCTTAGCGCGACTTGGGGTCGGGAGCGATCCTCTCCCGTGGGTGCCCTGCGGGCGGGACCTCCCCCTAGCCGGTCTCTTCCCCTTCCCGGTTCGGTGGCCTGTCCGGCGGGGGCTCGGCCGCGTCCGCCGCCTCCTGCCGGACCCGGACCCGGACGATCCGGTGTTTCTGCATGGCCAGGATCTCGAAGTGGAAGCCCATCACCCGACAGCTGTCTCCGGCCTCCGGGATCCGTCCGAACGTCTGCAACAGAAAACCGGCCAGGGTGCGGTAGTCACTGTTCGGCCGGGGGGCAAAGCCCGGCGTCTTGAGCAGTTCGGCGACCCGCTCGAGCGCCAGCTGTCCGCCCAGCACCCAGACGCCGGGGGATTCCTCGACGGCCTCCCCGATGCGCGCGGCATGGGAGGGCAGGAGCCCGACGATGGCCTTGAGCAGGTCGTAGCGGGTGACGAGTCCTTCGATGTCCCCGTACTCGTCCACGATGAGCGCCACATGCTGCTGCTCGCGTTCGAGCAGTTCCCAGAGGTTCAGGGGCGAGGCCGTGCTCGGGAGGTAGAGTGCCGGCCGCAACAGGCGGGGGATGGAGGCCGCCTCGACCGGGAGCCCCCGTCGCACGAAATCGCGCCGGTCGAGGATGCCCAGGATGTGCCCGAGGCCGTCCCGGCAGACGGGAAAGGAGTTGTGGCGGGACTCCATCAGGGTCTCGCGCGAGAGCTCGAAGGGCACGTTGAGGTCGATCGCCGCAATGTCGACGCGCGGGGTCATGATCGGGGTCAGGTCCTCGTCGTCGAGCCGGAGGACACTGGCCACGAGCGCCGGCTCGAAGGGTGCGAACACGCCTGCGAGACTGCCCTGCTCGAGGAGGGAACGGAGTTCCTCCGGGCTGACCCCGGGATCCGCGACCCGCCCCTTGGGCAGGGTCCAGTAGAGGACGAGGTTGCTCACGCGGTTCAGGGCACTGGCCACCGGGGAGACGAGCCGTGCCAGAAGATGAAGCGGCCGGGCCACCCAGAGCGCGGCCCGTTCCGGGTTGAGGAGGGCCAGGCGCTTCGGGATGAGTTCGCCGAAAAGAATCGACAGGAGGGTGATTCCGGTGATGAGGAGCGCAAGGCCGAGACTGTGGGCCACGGGGGCCACCCAGGAAAGCCTGAGCAGGAGCCCCGTCACCCGGTTGGCCAGTCCGCTTTCCCCGAAGGCACCCACCAGGATGGTGATGGCGGTGATCCCGATCTGGATGGCCGGGAAAAACCGCCCGGGTTCGGTGACGAGCGCGATGGCGGGACGGGCCCGCCGGTCCCCGCGGCCGATCCGTTCCAGCCGATGCCGCCGCGAGGCCACGATCGCCATCTCGGCGAGTGAGAACCACCCGTTCAGGAGGATCAGGAGGGCGAGGATGAGAAGCGTAATCACCCCGGTCTTCCTGCGCGGCGGGTCGCCCCGGGAAAGCGCCCGGGGGTCAAAACCCGGAAACGGGACTTCGAGTGGGGGTCGGGGTCGGGATCCACGTTAAATTTCGATCATCTCGAAATCTTCCTTGCAGGCACCGCAGTCCGGGCAGGCCCAGGTCTCGGGAACATTCCCCCAGGGGGTTCCCGGTTCAATCCCGGATCCGGGATGGCCTTTTTCTTCCTCATAGATGAACCCGCAAATCACGCACATATACGTTTTCATGCCCGCCTGTTCGAGAAATTTGCACTTTCAAAAGATCTCAATTAGTATTCCATATTCGCCTGCCAAAAGACAGTCTGTCCAGGAGACAGCCTGCCGGGTCGCATTCCGGATCTCCGCCGCATGCCTGCCGCTGTCCCACCCGTCGCCCTCTTCATCGGTGGTCACGACCCTTCGGGCGGCGCCGGGCTCGTGGCCGACATCCAGACCGCAACCCAGCTCGGGGTCCACCCGCTGACCCTGGTTTCCGCACTGACGGACCAGGATACGGAAAACGTTTTCGAGATGCGGCCCGTGGATCCCGGCTTCCTCGAGACCGCCTTCACCCGGATCCTGGCTGACTGCCCTCCCGCCTGCCTCAAGATCGGGCTCATCGGATCCCCCGCGCTGGTCAAAACCCTGGCCCGCCTCCTCGCCGGGCATCCGGAGCTTCCCGTGGTTTTCGATCCCGTCCTGCGTGCCAGCGGGGGATTCGAATTCGGGCGGATCCCGGAATGGGTCGAGGCCATCCGCCACGATTTGCTGAGGCACATCACGCTGCTCACCCCGAACCAGGCGGAACTCGCGCAGCTCGCACCCGGTGCCGCGACACCCGATGCGGCGGCACGATCGCTCCTGGACCAGGGCGTCCATGCCGTCCTCGTCACCGGGGCGGACCAGGCGCCCGGCTCACCGGAGGTCACAGTCTCGCTCCACCTCGATTCGCACCCCCCCAAGATCTGGCACGACGTGCGGCTCCCGGGTGCCTTCCACGGCTCGGGCTGCACGCTCGCCGCCGCCATCACGAGCCTTCTGGCGCGCGACTTTCCCCTCGAGCGGGCCATCCGGACGGCCCTGCACTGGACCCACGGCACCCTCCTCCACGCCCCGGCTCTCGGACGGGGCGGACGGATCCCGTTCCGGCTTTCCCCACCCCGATGAATGCGCCGCCGCGCGGGGTGTACCTGATTGTCGATCCGGCCGGGCATGACCGCCACGGCCAGGACGACCTCCTCGAGCGCTTGCTGGACGCGGGCGTGCGCGTTGTGCAACTGCGGGACAAGGAGCGGATCCCGGCTCGTTCCACAACTTTTGCCCGCCGTCTGCTCGCACTCTGCCGGGCCCGGGGTGTGCCCCTCCTCGTCAATGACGATCCCGTCTGGGCCCGCGACCTCGGCGCCGATGGTGTCCATCTCGGAGCGCATGATGGCGCGATCCGCGAAGCCCGCGCACTGCTCGGGCCGGACGCCTGGATCGGGGCCTCCGCATACGCCGATCTCAATCGCGCCCGGGAAGCCATCCGCGAAGGGGCCGATTACGTGGCCCTGGGGAGCCTCTTCCCGTCCGTGACCAAGCCCCACGCCCCCCGCGCGAGCCTGGACCTCATCCGGGAAGCCCGCCGGACGCTCGAGCGGCCGGTCTGCGCCATCGGCGGCATCCGGCCGGATAATGCCCGCTCCGTCATGACCGCCGGGGCGGACTGGGCGGCGGTCATTTCCGCGGTCTGGGATGCACCCGATCCCCTGGCCGCGACGCGGGATCTGGTTGCGGCCTGCACGGTTGGGGGGTGAGAAGAGACGGGCGACCCCAGTGAGCTTGGCCCCAAACCGTCACCCTCACCCGTTGCAGGAAACGCCACCCTCCGTATTTCCGTGACACGGCCTCCAGTCTCCGGGCAGACCGAGAGTGCGGCCCTCGCCGGGTCGGGGGAGGAAGACACCGACGGGTTCAAGTCGGCCGCGGGCCAGTCAATAAAGCACTCGAGTTGCCCCGGCGAGCGGGCATGGGGCCAGACTCCCATCGCGCTCATTCTCGCCTCATGCCGCAAAACAGCCCCTGATCCTCCTCCCCCAAGGGACATTTCAGCTTTGCACAAAAGGTGACATCCGTGAATTGCATTGACAATTGCCATTTGACACCCTGACCACAAAGGGGTATGAGAGAAGTTGGAAAAGAAGTCGGCTCTTGCAAGCCAGTAGATCAAGGGAGGGGAAGCGTATGAAATCTCGTCTATTTTCTCTGTATCGGGGGCTTTTGCCCGTGGTGGTGTTGCTGTCGGGCCTGATGGCCAGCACGGCCGGGGCCGCCCCATCCGCCTATGTCGTAAACAATGGCAGCAACAGCGTTTCGGTGATCGACACCGCGAACAACACGGTGGTCGCGACGATGACGGTTGGCACAGGCCCCTATGGCGTCGCGGTGAGTCCGGACGGCAGCCGGGCCTATGTCACAAACTTTAACAATGGCAGTGGCAGCACCGTTTCGGTGATCGACACCGCGAATGACACGGTGGTCGCGACGGTGCCCGTCGGCACAGGCCCCGCTGGCGTCACGCTGAGTCCCGACGGCAGCCGGGCCTATGTCGCAAACAATAGCAGCGGTAACGTTTCGGTGATCGACACCGCGAATGACACGGTGGTCTCGACGGTGACCGTTGGCTCTGGCCCCGCTGGCGTCGCGGTGAGTCCCGACGGCAGCCGGGCCTATGTCACAAACTTTGGCGCTGGCAGTGGCAGCACGGTTTCGGTGATCGATACCGCGAATGACA
>JAKARN010000092.1 GCA_021828425.1 Pseudomonadota bacterium
TCGGATGGGCGGTTTTTTGCCAGACTCGGAGCCGAGGTAGTTGAACTCGGCTTGCCCAGTGAACGGTTACATGCTCCGGATGAACGGGTGGCCGTACAAGATCTGGTTACTCTCGAGTCCACTTATTTCGAGGTCGTGAAGTCCTACTTGGGAACCGCCTGACCGCCAACCCCACTAGCGGACGGGCTTCCTCCGTCCCGCCTTAAAGTTGATCCAAGCACCGAAGCTGGCCAAAAGCACAAAGCAGGCCAGAACCCAGACTGGCATGCTGAGTCCCAGGAAGGTCCAATCAATCCGCGCACAATCGCCACTCCCTGCCAGAGTCAGGCGGAGAGCTTCTATGGGCGGCAGGTGGCGAAACATCCATCCAAGGCCTGCCGCACAAGAGGTCGGCGTCCGGGTCGTGAAATATTGCAACCAAATCTGCCGCATGGAGACTGCAGCACCGAAGAAGCCGCAAATGAGCAGCAACAACCCATATACCCGACTCCCCAAACGACCACTCCGGTGCAGGGTCGCCATGAGAAAGACAAATCCCAAAAGCCCCATGAAAATCCGTTGGAAGATACAGAGCGGACAAGGCTGCAAGCCCATCACGTACTGGAGGTAGTACGCGTATCCCAGAAGAAACACGCAGGCCAGAAACCCCAGGAGATTAAACAGTCGTCTCACTTTATTCGGCCCTCGGTCCAACCAGTTCTTCAATCTCGTCAAGACGAACATGCCGCACATCCTTCCCCGAAGCCAAATAGACGACATACTCGCACAGGTTTTTGGCGTGATCGCCGATCCGCTCCATGGAACGACCGATGGTAATACAACTAAAAACCCTCCGGATAGTCCGCGGATCTTCCATCATGTAGGTAATCGATTGCCGGATAAAGCTTTCATAATCCCGGTCTATCCGGTAATCCTCCCGGAGAATGCTGACGGCCGCATTCGCATCCACGCGGGCAAAGGCATCAAGCGCACCATGAAGAAGCCCGCGTGCGGCCTCCCCGAGGCGAATCAACTCGTGGAAGTTGGCAGGATCACGGTCCTGGACCGGCATCAGCAGGAAAAGCCTGCCGATTTTCGAAGCTTCATCTCCTGCACGTTCCAGGTCGGTGCTGGCCTTGAGGATGGCCAAAATCAGTCGCAAATCACTGGCCGCAGGCTGGCGCCTGGCCAGAATATGGCTCCCCGCTTCATCCAACGCAATCTCAATCCGGTTAATTTCCCGATCTGAAGCATCCAGCTTCTCAGCGAGCGCACTGTCACCATCGCGCAGGGCCTTGAGTGCATCACTGATTTGCTGCTCCACCATGCCACCCATCGCCAGTAACTGGCGACGCAAGCCCCCCAGCTCGGAATTAAATTCCTGAGAAATATGGTCCCCGGTCAGGAAGCGTTCCATCAACTACTCCTCAACCCCTGGCATGCCAGCCATCCGTGACCTGCGAAGTGAGCTCAGTGCGAGGACCCTCGGTGACCGTCTCCTCGGAGCCGGTCAGCCATTGTCCGATCTGGCTTTCACAGGACAAGGCCATCTGACGAGGCGTTGGACTAGGGGAAGAAATCTGCATCGGGTCGAAAAAGCAAGCCTCAGCCTGGATCATGGGCAGGGCCAGGATACTCCAGAGGTTTTCAAGGATCGTGGCTTCACCCAGAAACGGGACTCGCTCACGCACCTCAGGAGATCCCCGGTAACGTAAGCCTACAGGTTGAACGCTTGCCCCCGGAGAAGATGCGGCAGCAAACAACCGGGACCGGAAGCGTCTTAGAATCTGCCCATTACCCGTTGTCCCCTCCGGGAAAAAGATCAGACGTTCCCCTTGAGAGAGCTCACTTTTCATGAGCTCCACCACAGCCTCAAAACTGGCTCCATCACCGCGGCGGATGAACAGGGTCCCGCCCTCACGGGCAAACCAACCGAGCAGGGGCCAATGCCCAACCTCAGCCTTGGAGACAAAACGTGCCCGGCAGGCCGACGCCAGCACGAGAATGTCGAGCCAGCTGACGTGATTACAGGCAAAAAGCACAGCTCCCGGACAGGGCTTTCCCGCCACCTGAACCCGAACGCCGATCAAAAAAAGGGCGCCCGAAAGCCAGAAATCGGAACACCGGACCCGCATCCTCCGCCGGAAGCGATCCCACGGCTTTATCAGACTGACAAAACCGGCCACCAAGACCCCCACCAGGATCCATACGGCAAGTCCGGCCAGACGCAGTAAACGGACGAGGGATCGGTAGAAACCGTGAATCAGACTAGGCATGGGGTGGGTTGCGATCTGAGACATCCCGCTTCCGCTCCACAAAGCGTCTCAGGTAACGAGGTCCCACATTTTCTGCCGGAAGCATCATGAGTAAATCCGCGGTATCAAATCCCGGATCCCAACAGGGCGGGCCACAGACCACCGCTCCATAACGAACATATGCCATCAGCAAAGACGGTGCCTTGGGCTCGCCGGCCGGTGCCAATCCTTCCGGCAGCGGGTGTTTGGGAACCACACGGAGGTTGCCGGGAGACGGGCAGCGCGCCATGAGGTCATGGTAGACGGCAAGGGCACCCGCGCCACGATCCTGACCCATGGGAATGCTGGCACAACCAATAATCCGCGCATAATCCCTGAACGCCGTGTACTGGGCAATCCCGGTCCACAGCAGACTGATCGTCACTGTCTTCCGATAGTCCGGGTGCACGCAGGTTCGTCCCATTTCCATGGTCTGACCCGGAGCCAGACGGATCGCCGTCAGGTCAAACTCACTTTCAGAGTAAAAGCCGCCAGCACGATCGGCATCCGCTTGATAAAGGATACGGGTACACGCCACGACGTGCCCCGTGCGGGTATCGCGAACCAGGATGTGATGGCAGAAATCATCCAGCGGATCGATATCGTAACCCGATTCGGGCGTCAGGATCCGGGCACCTTGCTCTTCCGCAAAAACGATCCAGCGCAATCTTTGCGCCTCGCGTACCTGGTGCCTGTCTCGTGCCCGCTCGACAACCAGGGATGCCGTAGAACGGGGGGTTGAATCACCTAAAGAAGACGAGCTTTCCCGTTCCGGAGTGCCGGTTTCCTCAGAATCTGGAACGGTTGTTTGGTCAGTCATCATCTCTCGAGACTTTCACGAAACCGGGACCCCGACAGGCTCCCTGACGGCAGAGAGGATCATAACACGCGGCGGGCGAAGTTCGGCAATTCACGGATGTGGCCGCCGATTGTCCATGGGCAACGGGGATGGATCAGGGGTCTTGGTCAACAGGTCTTGAGCCTCCTCCGTCACGTCCCTTGCTACCCGATCCGCTGGGAATAGGCAACTGAAGCGGCTACCTTCTCCCGGCGTGCTTTCCACCGCCAATCTGGCGCCATGGCGGTCAAGGATCTGTCGAACGATGGCAAGACCTAAGCCAAATCCGGCCGGCCCATCCTCTTTGTGCGACATGATGCGGAAAAAGCGGTCGGTAATCCGGCCCTGCAGATGCATAGGGATACCCACCCCATTGTCCTCGACGCTCAAACATCCCCCATCCCCCCCGTCGGATTTCCACGTCACCACAACATGCCCCTCTGGAGCGGAAAATTTAATTGCATTTTCAATGAGGTTCCAGAAGGCACTCAACAACTCGGTTTCAGATCCTAAAAGAACAGCCGGTTCGCTGGACACCTGGAACTCCACATTCCGGCCGGCCAAACCCAGACTTTGGACCCTTTGCCTCAAAAGAGGAATCAGCGACTGGACGCGGACCTTCTCTTCAAACCCATGCCGCTCCTCAGGGTTCAGGCGCATGAGTTCCATAAAGCCCGTCACGAGCCTTTTCATACGCTCGGTTTCCCTTTGCATGTCCAGAAGGACCTTTCTCGATTCCACATTGTTCTCTGTGTCCTCAAGCAGCGCTTCAAGATACCCGCTCAAAACCGTGAGAGGCGTCTTGAGTTCATGAGACGCATTTGCCAAGAAATCAAATCCACGCTGTTCCTCCTGCTTCCGGACCGTGACATCCCTGACCCACATCAAAGTTTCACCATCGTGATCAGAAACCGCAATCTGAAGGACTACCTCCTCATCCATGGGCGATGGGACTTCAATCGTGCCAGGCAAATCCATCTGCGCCAGCAAAGTCAGAAAAGTGGGATAGCGGATGAAATGCCCGATGAATTGACCATAATCATGCGGGATACGCAGTCCCAGCAGGGCGGCTGCCTTTTCATTGAAGGAAACCAGGCGACGCTGCTGATCCAGCAGCAACACCCCGTCCGAACAAGGTCCAAGCGAGCGGATCAACTCCGGGTATTTCCGTTCTTCCCCATCCCGGTTGAGTCGCATCCCCCGGATCCGCCACCGAACGGCATGTGCCACTTCCCTCCAGATCCCTCCTCCCTCTGGGATTTCCCGCTGCGGATGGTTCAGCCAGACGAGCCAGCGGCCCATTTGCCAATACAAGCGAAACAGCAACCACAAACAGAGCCCGAGAGTCCAGTAGACCCAGTGTCCCCACAGGAGTGCCAAAAGGCCGGTGAACACCACTCCTGCCACGATCCACAAGAATTCGCGAATCCAGATCTTGAGCTTCATCCGACACCTAGGAAACCGGACCCGGTTTTTCCGTAAAAAGATACCCCGTTCCCCGCCGGGTTTCGATCCATGAGTCCAGACCGAACGGCTCCAACGCCTTCCTCAGACGCCCGACATAAACATCCACCGTGCGTCCATCAATGGGCTGACCCACACCCCAGAGATGATCCAAGATCCGCGACCGGCTATGGACCTGCCGGGGATGGGCCATGAAAAATTTCAGCAGCCGAAACTCGGTCGGTCCCAAGAGAACGGGGTGATTGTCATAAAGAACATCACAGGTCTGCGTATTCAGCAGAAGCTTTCCAAACTGTAGCGTGCCCTCCTTATCGTGGATGATCTGGCTGCGCCTCAGAACCGCGTGGATCCGGGCGATCAGTTCCTTGGTCGAAAACGGCTTGGTGACAAAATCGTCGGCACCGCTGTCAAATCCATGCAACTTATCCTCCTCCTCGTTTCGAGCCGTGAGGAATATGACGGGCACCTTCCGTGTCACTGGATCCCGACGTAAAGCCCGGGCATACTCGATACCACTCACGGATGGCATCATCCAGTCCAACAGCACGAGATCCGGAACTCCAGTTGCAAGCGCAGCCTGGGCTTCCGTCACCCGGGAGGCCAGGGTCACGGAAAACCCTGCTTTCCTCAGGGCAAAGGCCAGCATCTCCCGGACCCCGGAATCGTCGTCAACCAGCAAGATTTGGACTTGCCCGCTTTCCATCGAAAACCTGTGAGCACCGATTTTTCAATGATATACGAAAGACGTGTCAAATCTGTGTCAGACCGGTCAGCCCAACTGACCCACATAAAGGGGCTGCACCTCCTCCGGCCGCTCCAGGCGTTCCTCTTTCCTCGCAAGCTCGGCCAGGGCCAAGGAGGGCACAACCGGCGACCCGGGTTCGTGGGCCCAGTCACGGAGATGCTTCTCGAGATTGGGTTGATTCAGCGTCCGGGGATCATCCCCCACCCCCCTCCAACGTCCGGGCGGCAACTCGATCTCACGGGGTGATGTAACCCGTATCCTGCCCTCTGGCCACTGCCCCTCCCGAACCGTGTAGGGGCACCAAAAAACCAACCCCGATTGGGCCTTACGGCAAGCCAGAATGGAAACCGGCTGACGCTCCCTTAAGGAATAGGCCAGAGCGGCCAGATGGGGGATCGAGGCCACCGGCTTCCGCCATATCCACGCCAGTGCTTGTATGGTGGCTGCCGCGACTTTGAGTCCTGTAAAACTACCCGGTCCCGAAGCCCAAGCGAGACCCTCCAAGTCGCGGGGTTGGAGGCTTGCTTCGGAAAGCAGCTGGTCGATCTCCAAAGTCGTGGTTTCAGCAGCACGGCGACTGGCCCACTGTCGCCGAGCGACTACCGATTCGCCATCGCCAACTGCGGCAACAGCCGTTTCCAGCGAACAATCCAGAAACAACCACTTAGCCATGAGATTGCAGGAAATTGACGACATCGGCAGAATCCCTCGCCATTTGCATGGGGGGGAGGCTGGCTAAAAAAAGGGGACCATAGTTTTTCCCCCGCAACCGGTGGTCACCAATCACGACTGCCCCAAAATCATTCTCATGCCGCAAGAGACGTCCGACACCCTGTCGCAGGGTTAAAATCGCCTTGGGCAGCTGGTACTCTTGGAAAGGCTCACCCCCCTCCTCCCGAATACTCCG
>JAKARN010000093.1 GCA_021828425.1 Pseudomonadota bacterium
GTCTCATCCGCAAATATGCCGGCCGGGCACTCCTCTTGGCCGGAACCGAATGCAGCATCCATTGCCGTTACTGCTTCCGGCGGCATTTCCCGGTACGCGCTCAAGCCCGGCAGGATCCGGACCTGAAAGCGGCACTGGCCCAGCTGAGTGCGGATCCGAGCATCCGCGAGATCATCCTGAGCGGCGGAGATCCCCTCACCTTGAGCCGGAGTCGTCTCGCTTCGCTGTGCGGTCGTCTCAACTCGATCCCGCATCTGGCCACGCTCCGCATCCACAGCCGGGAACCCGTCGTCCGGCCCCGCCGGGTCGTTCCAGCACTCCTGGAGGCGCTGAGCCGCTTCTCCCGCCGCCGGGTGCTCGTGATCCATGCCAACCATGCCCGCGAGATCACGCCCGCCGTGGTTCGGGCACTCCACGAGTTCCGCACCGGCGGCTTCCATCTGCTCAATCAGTCGGTGCTTCTGGCCGGTGTCAACGACACACCGGAAAGTCTCGCCGACCTCTCGGAAACCCTCTTTTCTTCCGGTGTATTACCCTACTATCTCCACCAGCTGGATCCTGTTCAGGGCGGTGCCCACTTCGCCGTGAGCGACGACCGGGCCCGTCGCATCCACCGGGAACTCCGGGCCCGCCTTCCGGGATACCTGGTCCCCCGGCTCGTCCGTGAGATTCCCGGCGCACCGGCCAAAACCCCGCTGGAGGGCTCCATGTGAACTCATCCGAACAGGATCCCATCCCACTCCTCGTCCTCACCCGTCATGCCGAACGGGCGGAGGCCATCAACACCCTGCTCCGGAATCAGGGAGTGTGGTCACGGATCCGCAGCATCGATAGCTTCGAGGCCTTGGCGGAGGAGGAGCCTTCCGACTGGACGATCCTGATCTGGGATCCTGAACTCGATTGGAACTGGGCCTCCCTCCCGGAGGACTTGCAGCAGAAATGGGAGGCACTGCCCCGCTTGTCCCTCCTCGAACAGAGCCCCGGCACGTGGCCCGGCACCGATTTCATCAGCCTGGACGATGCCCCCAAAGCCCGGCAGATCATCCAGCAGACCGCTGAATTCTCGCGCCTGAAGCGCGATGCCCTGCAACTACGCTATACGAACGAGGAAGGGGAACGGGCCCATCGCCTGCTCGCGGAGACTCTGGAAACCCCGCTGGCTTTCATTCAGGAAGGGCTCCATCTCTACGCCAACCCCGCCTACCTCACGCTTTTCGGCCTGGACAGCCCTGAATCCCGCTCCTTCCTGGACCTCTTTCCAGCGGGGGAACGTACCCGCATCAAGCAGGCACTCAAAAAATGTTCCCAGGCGAGCGTGTCCCGTCCGGTCGAATTCGAGGTGCAGCAACGGGGGGGCCCTCTCCAGCTCGTGATCCGACCGCTCAGCTGGGCAGGCGAACCGGCGATTCTCATCCTGGCACGCCGCCCGGACTCACCCCCACCGCAAACCCCGCCTCCCGAGGCAGTCCCGGATCCGAAACCAGCTCCCGTGCCCCAGCCGCAAGAGTCGGGAAGCATGGAAGGTCTCGTGACCAACACGGATTTCACCGCCCGGGTTCAGGAACACCTCGAAGCCGCCCTGCCCAAGCGCAGCGAACAGGCAATCGGCGTCATCCAGCTCAGGGACCTGCCCCGCCTCCTCAACGAACACGGGACAGCCATGATCGGGAGCCTGCTCGACGAGATCGAGCGTCACTCCCGCGCCATTTCCCGGCCCGGGGATCTCGTGACCCGGTTCGGATGGACCCTGTGCTACTGGCTCGAACGGCCGGCGGGAGAAAACATGGAGCAATGGGCAGAACAGCTCCACCGCGCGGTGGACGGGAAACTGTACGAAGCCTGGAATCGCTCCCTCGTGATCGGCCTTGTCATCGGCCTCAGTTCACGGGTCCGGAGCTCCACCCTGGAACGCCTGGTCCAGGAAGCGACCCAAGCCTCGCAAGGTCCCCAACCCGTCAATCGCTACCTGCCGACCGCCACCGCATCGGACCCACAGGACCTCGCAACGGTCATCGACCACATGATCGAACGCAAGAAGCTGCCACTGGTCAGACGAACGATCAGCAGTTTCACGACCGGCGACTCGCTGATCCGCTTCGAACTGCGCTTGGGTTCCAGCCTGTTGGAGACGTGTCACTGTTCCTCATGGCCGGATTTCTTCCGGCGGGTGAGCGAACAGGGAGCACTTGCAGTTCTCGACCAGCATCTCCTCGACTCCGCCCTCGGCTACCTCCTCCATCCGCCCCAACCGGAGCCGTTCACCCTCTACCTGAGGCTGTCCGGGGAGACCCTCAAAAACTCTGACATGGCCCGATCCATCGCCGAACGCTGGCCACAGCAAACACCGGGCCGGTTGGCCCTCCTCTTCCACGAACGGTCCATCGCCAACCAGATCAAGACGGCCCGGGAATGGATCGGTCCCCTCCGCGCGGCCGGCATCCTGATCGGACTGGATGAGTTTGGCCAGTCTAGTTATTCCGGTCTGATGCTCAATCACTTCAAGCCGAATCTTGTGCGCATGCCCGCATCCCGTCTACTCGAGGCCGACTCCCCGCCGGAGGTAGAGGCTGACGATACACCTCCCGCCGAAACGGCCGCGCCCTGGTTATCCGTGCTCCGCGAAAGGAAAATCCCGATCCTGGCCACCGATGTCGATCGTGCACAACTGCTGAATGACCTCCTCCTCCACGGCGTCCTGCTCGCCCAGGGCTCGTTTTTCGGAGAGGACCTTCCCATCAAGCCATAAAGGCGGAACCGGGCGGGTTCACCCCCCTTTCGCCGGAATCGTCTCCACCACCAGATCCTCCATGCGACGGGGCCAGGGGTCAGGCAGCAACCGTCCCCGCCGGCCCCGGTCACCCCGGTAGGATTCGAGTCCGGAAGCGGGCAGCAGGCATTGGTTCCGACCCTTCACGAGGCGGAGCCCTTCCCCAGGCGCCAGCGGAAGTGCCACAAGCAGCTGTTCCTCCTCCCGCCGCTCTGCCGGAATCGCAAATAGCCGGACCCCACGACCCCGACCCAGGCGGGGAACCCTCTCCGGATCAATCACGAGTAGCCGACCCGAAGAAGCAAGCAACACCACCCGATCGGCCAAACCCAGGGAGCTCGCTGCAAGAGCCCGATCCCCCTCGGGCAACCGGAACAGTGGGCGGCCCTTGCGGAGGCGCACCCGCAAGGCGGATGCCGGGAGGATGAGACCATAGCCCCACGCATCGACCCAAAGAACCGGTGTCTCGGGCCTCCAAAAGGTGAGGGCCACAAAACGGGCGTCGGGTGGCGGATCCAGGCGGCTGGTCAATGGAATGCCGGGACTGCGCCCGTCCGGGAGATCATCCGGCCCCAGGTTGTAGACTCGGCCCTGGGAATCGAACAACACGAGTGTTTCCTGGCTCTCTCCTCGGCTGAGAGCCAGGAAGCTGTCTCCGCTGCGATACGTGGACTGGCTGGGATCCCAGTTGTGACCTCGCGCCGTCCGGATCCAGCCGCGCCTGGTCAGGGCCACCGTCACGGGTTCTCCCCGAACAGCCCGCTCCCGCGACAACCGCTCAGCCGCAGATCGGGGCTGCAGGGGCGAGCGGCGGGCATCGGCAAACCGCTCCCGGTCCGCAAGCAGTTGGGCCCGCGCCATCTTCCGCAGACGTGCGGGGGAAGACAGCGTATCGGCGATTTCGGTCTCACGGGCAGCAAGCGTCTGTTGCTCTTTCTCGAGGACCAGGGATTCAAGGCGGGCCAGCTGTCGGAGTCGCATGTCCAGGATGGCCTCTGCCTGCCGCTCGCTCAGTTCGAAGACCCGCATGAGTTCCTCGCGGGGCTCATCCGACTCGCGGATGACCCGGATGACCGCATCAAGGTCGTGATGGACCCGGAGGAGCCCCGTCACCACCTCGAGACGGGCCTGCACGCGGCTGAGCTGCCAGCGTAGCAGGCGTTCCAGCGTGGCCAGGCGGAACTCCAGCCACTGCCTGAGGAGGTCGACGAAGGGAAGCACACGGGGTGCGCCGGCCGGGGTGATGACGTTGAAGTTGACGCGGTAGTTCCGCTCCAGGTCGCAGACCGCGCACAGATGCTCGAAAATCCCCTCCAGCGGGAGTTCTCCCTCCCGGAGGGTGATGACAAGACGGGTGGGGTGTTCCTGGTCGGATTCGTCCCGCAGGTCACGAACCCACGGCAACTCGCCGGCCCCGACAAGACGGGCCAGCTCGGTCAAGACCGCAGACCCGGAAACCTGGTAGGGCAAGGCGTCCACCACGAGATCGTGTCCTTCCCGGTGGCAACGGGCCCGGCAACGGATCATGCCGGAGCCCGTTTCATACAGGGCCCGCAGTTCTTCCGGAGACGTCGTGATCTCCGCCTCAGAGGGGAAATCCGGCCCCGGAATGTGTGACAAAAGACCGGCCGGCTCTGTCTTCGGGTGGTCCAGGAGGTGAATCAGGGCACGGGTGATTTCGCCGAGGTTATGAGGCGGGATATCGGTGGCCATGCCGACGGCAATTCCGCTTGAGCCATTGAGCAGGACCCAGGGTATCCGGGCCGGGAGGAGGACCGGCTCCTCGAGGGTCCCGTCGAAGTTTGGAGCCCAGTCGACCGTTCCCTGGTCGAGCTCCGAAAGAAGAAGCTCGGCATAAGGAGAAAGCCGGCATTCGGTATAGCGCATCGCGGCGAACGATTTCGGGTTGTCCGGTGATCCGAAATTGCCCTGACCGGTCACCAGGGGATAGCGACAGGAAAAAGGTTGCGCCATGAGCACCAGTGCCTCATAAGCCGCCTGGTCCCCATGGGGGTGGAATTTGCCGATGACATCGCCCACGGTGCGGGCCGACTTCTTGAACTTGGAACTGTTCCCGAGGCCGAGTTCATGCATGGCATAGAGGATCCGGCGCTGGACCGGTTTCAGCCCATCGGCGAGGTGGGGCAGGGCCCGATCGAGAATCACCGTCATGGAATAGTCCAGATAAGCCTTTTCCACAAAACGGCCGAGGTCAATCGATTCCTGGGTTTCCTTGGACCCCGTGCGGGAGGGGTCCTGGGGACGGGGGGGTTGGATTCGCCTAGGCGCCATGAGTGCAGCCCGTGGGCCCTTCGCTGGAAACGGGCAGGAGTGTAGCGGATTGACTCACCCGGGGAAAGCCATCAGGGGATGGAAACGGGCCGGCTCGAAGAAGTACAGGCCGAGTCTCAGGGGACCGGATTCCACCTGGCTGAACAGGCGGGCATATCGCTCGAGCTGGGGCCGGTGGCGGGTCTCTTCCGAGCGGAGAAAGGCCTCGAGATCTCCGCCGGCATGGCGCCCAAGCTTGTAGTCGATAATCCAGAACGTGCCGTCCGGTTCACGGAACAGACGGTCCACCCGGATCCGCGCGCGCTCCGGACCGGTCCCGCCCTGCAAGGCCAGTTCGCATGCAGCCCAGGGGTGGGGGCCCAGAATCCATCGGGCTTCGGGATCGCGGACGATCCGTTCCAGGATCAGACCGAGCTCCCGTTCCAGAGGCTCGACCCGCTGGGGTGCAATCCCGCCTTCGACGAGCAGGCGCTCCCACCGTTTCCGCGCACCGGAATCCGGGTTGTGCCAACGACGGCTGCGCTCCCAGCCAAGCCGGCTGATCCACGCGCAAATCTCGTGCAGGACGAGTCCGAGAACCCGTGCCTCGTTCTCAGCCCAGTCGTAAGCCGGCCGGGCAGGGACCGGGGCCTCGACGCTCCCGTCTGCTTGGCTGGCCCCTCTCTCCACGGGCCACTCCAGGCCTGGGAAATCCTCTCGCCGCCGGAACCGGACCGCGGCTGTCCGCGCTTCCGGATTGGACCCCGAGGCGGGAGCCTCGACGGGTTCTGCTGAGGAAAAGGCAGACCCAAAAACCTCTGCCAGAGATCCCTTGCGGGGCTTGGGTGTCTCGCCGGATCCAGCCAGCGCCACGAGATGAAGCCGTTCCCGCGCCCGCGTGGCGGCCACATAGGCCAGGCGGATCCGTTCCGCCTGGTTTTTTTCCTGTTCGATTGCCTTGAGGTACTGATACCATCCCCGGCGCCCCGGCTTAAGGCTTGCTGCATCCGCTGTTGCCATGATGACCTCCGGTCCCTCCGGCCCGATCCGTTCCAACCAAGCGAGCAGGCGGGAATCCCGCTGCGGGGGCACATGATTCAGCCCTCCCAGGATGACCACGTCCCACTCAAGACCCTTCGCTCGATGGATGGTGAGCA
>JAKARN010000094.1 GCA_021828425.1 Pseudomonadota bacterium
CAGGTTTCAGAGTGGATTCGGTAGGTCGCAAGGTAGCGGGCAAACTGCTCACGGATAAGCGCCGGAGGCATGCTTTTGACCAGCGGCTTCTGAAAACGATTGGGTCGATAGCGTCCGGCCTGCGAATTCGTGAGGTATTTTCTGAAATCCATATATTGTTCCTCCGACCAGGGCCAGCCCAAAAACCCGTAGAGCCGTTCCATGATTCCGATCGGATCCCGCGTCAGCTCGTCATAAAAAACATGGGTCACGCGTCCCTCTCGGCTTGCTGAAGCTTCCGAAAAGGCAATGATCCGGTTGGCTCCCTCAACCCAGCGGTCGGTCACCTTGTGCCGTATCTGTTCCAGCCCAATATTGTCGCTAAACAAACCATGCAAGAGGGCGGTCAGTGCCACAACCGAGGGGAGAACCGAGGCCGGATCACGGTGGGTCACAATGATCCGTGCATCGGGATAGGTCCGGAGAAGCCCGTCTAAGGTAAACACGTGGTCCGGAGCCTTGAGCACCCAGCGCCCGGATCTGCCTCGGTGCTGAAGCAGCTGGAGAAAGCGGCGATGCAGTGCATAGGCGGGTTCTGGATCCCGCTGGTCCATCCATCGGAGGTACGAGGGAATCTCGTAGGTGCCATCAAAGCGGTAACTCTCGAAGCTGTGGCTCAGTATCTCGCTGCATTCTTGGGGAGAGTTCCATGTGGTCGGATAGACGCTCTGGAACTCCGGCTCCAGGAAATCGAACCAGGCGAGTTCGCGTCGAACCTTCCGTTTCAATATCCGAAAATCCGGGGGGTATCCCCGACCTGGACGCGGATAGGTCACCTCCCAGACCTGTGGCGACCGATTGGCCGGATCCTGAAGGAATAGCGTTTGAAGGAAGGTGCTGGCCGTTCGTGGTAGGCCCGTGATGAAGACGGGAGCAGAGAGCCCCTCCTGCTCGATTGACGGATCACGCTTCAGGGTTTCTGTGATCCAGAGCCGATTCACCAGCAGACGAAACGTATCCCAATGGAAGCTTAAACGACCGAGATGGCTAAGCTGAGCCTCGTCGACAATGGTCTCTGAAAGCGTCCGGAGCGGCACCTCAACCGAAGGTTCGCCAAAGTCTACTAGTCCGGTTCTGCGGACTGCCTCTTCAAGAAGGTCATCGGGGTTGGCCCAATGATCCAGACCCGCAAGGCCAACCCAGAAGGGCCCCGTCCGGTTAACCAGGCCGCGGACGGATTTAGCCAACTGCCATCTCAGGGCATCACGGAGACCGTTTAACTGCGTACTCATCTGAATCTGCCCACAGAGTGCCGGACGATGCCGAGCTGCGATACCTGAGCTTTCATGAAGCGGCTCCAGCACGTTTGTGCCGTATCCAACGCGATTCAACCCGTTGCCAGGAGATCAGCAGTGGCAACCCAAACAGGAGATCCCGGAAACGCGTGGCTAAGGAGATGGCAATACCCATGGCTGGGCTCATTTGTCCGATCGGAGCGAGGAGGGCATAAACCGCTTCCTGGATTCCGATACCACCTGGCATGAAAAAAGTAAAGGAACGCGCCGCCCGACCGAGGCACTGGAGCAGGAGGGCAAACAACAGGCTGCTGGAAAGGTCCATGATACGGAAAATGACCCAGATCTCGATACCACCCGCACCGATACTGAGCATCTGCCAGAGCATACAACGGACAAGCGCCCCGGGCCGTCTGTAGATTTCCCGAACCGCCTTCCTGAGCGACTGGGGGTCAGATGGCGTCGGGGCCGACCGAAAACGGGTAGCCAGGCGGAGTCCCTGCCGGGTCATCCATCCAAAAACTCGGCCATTGACCTGTGCCCAGAAAATCAGCCCCAGAATGATCGCTGACCCTGCCAGAAGAAATCCCGCAACAACGGTGAGAGACGTCGCCCGGTGAAGCCACCCGAGCGCTGCAAGGAGTGTCATAAACACCAGCAGCCATTCACTCACCACAGAGAGTGTTCCTTCGACAACCACGTTGGCCACGGCCTCGGCTAGTGGAACTCCTCGGATCCAGAGCAACCGGACGCCGGTCATTACTCCGCCCGCGCTGATGGGAACAAGAGCATTCATCGCCCCGCGGACGCAAGCGGCCCACCCAAGATAGGTGCGTGATAAGCGCTGACCCTGTTTCCAGAGCAGACCGCGCCAGCCTTCGCTGTCCAGCACAATGGCGAACACATGGAGGGGGACAAGCCAGAGAAGCCCCCATCCCGCGGTGATCAGCGCCCGCACGATGCCCTGCAGGCCAGAGCGAACCGCAAGCAGGACAATGCCCGCGATCCCGAGCGCCATAAGCAACGGGAGTCCGAAGGATCGTTTCATGAGCAGGTCGGCGTGGGAACTGGCTAATTTTATACCGGATAGGCGGATCAGGACCCAGAAACTGTCTAGCAGCTCTCCAACCGAAGGATCCGAATAGACGGTCCGACAGAGGCTCGGTTACAATACGGAGATCGTGGATCCGCCAGTTTCTCAGTCCACCCAGCGTTATTGAGGAGTATCTGGACCATGAAGTCGTCGGTGATTTTTTTGTTGTGCAGCATGAGCCTCGTCGTCATAGGTGGGACTGTACCGGCGTGGGCGGTAGTCGGCAGTGGTGCAACCTTGGCACAGAACGTCTGCTCAGCCTGCCATGGACCGGATGGCAACAGTCTCACCCCCAGTTTCCCGAAGCTTGCAGGCCAAGGGCAGGCCTACATCATTCATTCACTAAAGGATTTCAAGTCGGGACGTCGAAGCAACCCGATCATGTACTCGATGGCTCAAACCCTGACTCCGGCAGAAATGGACTCGGTTGCTCGCTTCTTCTCGAAACAGAAGATGTCACCTGGCACGGCGAATCCCAAACTCGTGGCATTGGGCCTGCGGATTTTCCGCGGAGGCTTACCCAAACAAGGGGTTCCAGCTTGCATGGCCTGTCATGGACCGGCTGGCATGGGCAACGAACCGGCGGTCTACCCTCGCCTTGCTGGCCAGTGGGCACCTTACCTGGTAAAACAGCTCCAAGCTTTTGCTCAGGGGAAACGAAAAAGCACGAATCACGGGATGATGAACTATGTGGCCGCTCCCCTTACTCTGGTCCAGATGAAAGCGGTGGCAAGTTACCTTCAGGGGCTGCATTAAACTGACTCGAGAGCAACCGGACGTCGAGTGTTTTTTCCGCTAGCCGGTCAACCCCCAGAGTTAGCTCCCGGATTCCGCAAAGCATTCCGCGAAAAACGCGAGCGCCGCCTTCCAAGCCCGTTCCGCAGATCGTGGCTCGTAGGCAAATCCCTGGCTAGCGTCACGTCCTGCCTTCGGGTTGGTAAAACTGTGTACTGTCCCACCGTACAAGGTGAGCTGCCAGTCGACCCCACGAGTTCTCATCTCCTCTTGGAACGCCGTTACATCAGGCGGCGGGACAAAAGGATCGTCCGCTCCGTGCAACGCAAGAACGGCGGCATGGATCTTTGGTGTTCGCGATGCCGTGGATGGAGCCAGCCCGCCGTGAAAGCTGACGACGCCCCGGGTTGAAGCCCCGCTGCGTGCCAACTCGAGAACGGCCGTCCCCCCGAAACAGAATCCGATCGCGCCCGTTGCCTCCTTTCGGACTTGCGGATGTTTTTTCATCTCCTCAAGGGCGGCATTCACTCGGCCGCGCAGGAGTTGCCGATCTCCAGATCGGTATTCGGTCGCCATCCGCGCTGCCGCTTCGACCGTTTGCGGCCGGTTCCGAACGCCATAGAGGTCCGCGGCAAAGGCCAAGTAACCTGCCTGGGCTAGCCGCTGGGCAGATTCGCGCTCATGGTCACCGATCCCAAACCATTCATGGGCAATCAGAATTGCTGGGCGCGGCCCTGTCCCTTGGCCGTCGTAAGCGACGTATCCTTCCAAGTCCTCACTTTCGTGAGCGTACCTCACAATCTCGGTTTTCATGGAGCCTCCTCCTCGAAAGAAAATGTTTGTGCGGAACAGGAGCCTCGGGGATGGCTAGGAGGAGCGGGCGCGCTCCCGTCCGAGCTTGAGTTCCCGGGCAATTTGGGCCACATGCCGTCCTTGGGTTTCCGCAATGGCCAGTTCGTTTGCCGAAGGCTGCCGCCGCCCATCCGAGCCGGACAGGGTACCTGCCCCGTACGGGCCTCCACCCGTAATCTCTTCGAGCGTGGAAAGCCGGGTCTCGCTGTAAGGCACTCCCGCGATGATCATGCCTTGATGAAGAAGCACCGGATAGAAAGTCAGGGCGGTCGTTTCCTGGCCCCCATGCTGGGTCGCGGTCCCCATAAAGACGCTCGCGACCTTGCCAATAAGGGCACCCTCCGCCCAGAGCATACCGGTCTGGTCGAGGAAATTCTTCATCTGGGCACACATGGTTCCATACCGGGTCGGGGTTCCGAAGAGAATGGCATCCGCATCACGAAGATCGTCGATTTGGGCCACGGGGACATGCGCAAAATTTTGGCGGGCGGCTTTGGCACCGGATTTTTCGAGCACAGCATCAGGGACCAGTTCCGGTACCTGGCTCACGATGACCTCGGTCTCGGGGACCGAACGGGCTCCCTCCGCCACCTTTTCCGCCATCCGGTAGAGATGGCCATACATGCTGTAGAAAATGATACGAAGCTTGGTTTTCATGGATTAACCTCTATCAATGCTCACAGGGGGAAATGGTGTAAATGGTTCAGCGGAGTTCTTTCCGGACACCCTTCGATGGATGTCTCACGATGACCGCATCGGCATTGAGAATCAGACGGACCCGGTTGGGCAGCATCGGCAGGAAACCATCCACCCCGAACCAGGACCGCTCGAGTGAACCCCGGGCATCAAAACCGCAGGTTCGCTTCTGGTTGAGCGGGCTGATCGCACAGTGGATCCGGGTCACCTGAAGCACGACCTGATGTGACACACCCCTCATCGTGAGGATTCCCGTCAGGGTCGCCTGCTGCCGTCCGTGAAACACCACATGGGTCGAGTGGAAAAATAGGTAGGGGTAACTTTTGGCGTCAAAAAACGGCTTAGCCATGAGATCATGGTCGCGCGGTGCATAACCGGTATCGAGTGAACGTACCCAGATCTTGGCCACAACCGCAGCCTGACCGGTTTTCCGGTTGAGCCGGAGGTACCCACGAGTCTTATTGAACTGCCCATGGATCATGGAGAAGACAAGGTGCCGGATCTCAAACTGGGGGAAAGTATGTGGCGGGTTGAGCCGGTAAATGGCAGCGTGTGCTGAGCCAATACAGAGGGCAAGACTCAGCAGGGCAATCCACGAAGGGGTGCCTTTTGGATGGTCAAGAGACATCACGGATACCTCCTGTGGGGATCACAAAGGGAAGGGTAGCATGCCCTGATCGAGCCGATTCTTCGACCAGGATATGGAGGCCTAGACTCCCTAAGTCAAAAGCTTGATAGAAGGGAGCGAGCCCGTGGGGCTCAATCAGGGCACTGATTGCGAGCAGGGGACCATAATGCTCAAGCGTGGGTAGCGCCCACCTGGCGTGTGGACCTCGGTCAGGATGGATAAGCGCCTTCAAATCAGGGTGGGCTGCAGCCTCAAGCACCCAGTCAGCAAACTGGCGTGCCCAGTCGTTTCCCTGCGGGTCGTGTTGCTCGTGCTCAAGCGCTCGAAGATTATGGACCAGCCCCCCACTTCCGATCCAGAGATAGGGTCGGTCTAACAGCGGGCGCAGCTGCTTGCCCCACTCCCACCATTGGGCTGGATCCTGGGTTTCGGGGAACCCGAGTGAGAAGACCGGGCGAGTGGGGTCAGGCCAGAGAAAGCTCAAGGGAAGCCAGACCCCGTGATCCAGTGGTCCCTCAGGCAGACTGGGCACCTGATGACCCATCACCTCGCTCAACTCCAGAGCGAGTCGGTTCGTGAGTGCCGCATTCCCGGGAGGTTCCCAGGACGCGTCATAGCACTCTTTGGGGAAACCGGAAAAATCGTAGGCAATCCGGCTTGACAGGCCCCCCCCGTAGAGGGTCGGTGCCCCGTGTCCATGGGCCGAAATCACAACAACCGCTTCGAAGTCCTGCCCGAGTCGTTCTCCAAGCTGTCCCCAGAACCAAGTTACCGGATGGTGATTAATAAGATAGATTGGGGATCCGTGACTCAAGAAAAGCGCAGGAGGTCGGTC
>JAKARN010000095.1 GCA_021828425.1 Pseudomonadota bacterium
TCCGATCTCCCGATCGTTGTGGGCAATCGAACGGCTTGGTCACACTATGCCCGACGCGAAGCCCGCGCTTTCGGGCGCCAAGGCCAGTTTCGTCGGGGCTGGGGCGTCCACTAGCCCCGTAGTATGTACCTCGACTTCTTCGGGTTCAGGGAATATCCGTTCAATCTCACGCCGGACACCGATTTTTTTTACGCGTTCGGCAGTCACCAGGAAGCCCTGAACGTCGTTCTCCTGGCCCTTGAGAGTGGCGAAGGATTCCTCAAGATCACCGGTGAGGTCGGGCTCGGGAAAACGCTGCTCTGCCGGACTCTGCTCAACCAGCTCCGGGACCACTTCACAACCGCCTACCTGCCGAATCCCCATCTCACGCCGAACGAGATCCGGCGTGCCCTGGCACGAGAACTGGGGATCCCGCTCGGTCCGATCATGGGCGCCGGTCTCCTCACGGAAGCGATCCAGGGGCGCTTGCTCGAACTGGCCCGCAATCGGGGGCGAGTTGTGGTCCTGATCGACGAAGCCCAGGAGTTGTCTTCTCCCGCCCTTGAGGCTGTCCGTCTCTGGTCCAATCTGGAAACCGAGAAGGCCAAGCTCCTCCACATCATCCTTTTCGGGCAACCTGAACTTGATGTCCGCCTTTCCCGTCCGATCCTCCGGCAGCTCGCACAGCGGATCAGCTTCAGCTACAAACTGGAACCCATGGCTCCGGATGTCGTCGCAGGGTACGTCCATCACCGCCTGTCAGTCGCAGGTTCACGCGATCCCGGTCTTTTCACACCCCGGGCGGTGCGGGAGCTGGCCCGTGTTAGCCGGGGAGTCCCCCGTCTCGTGAACCTGGGGGCCCACAAGGCCTTGCTCGCCGCCTTTGGTGATGGAAGTACCCGGATCCAGAGGTCCCATATCATCCGCGCTGCCGCAGACAGTGAAGTCCTCCGGACACAACGATCCTGGCCGAGCCGGATCTGGAGCCGGACATGAGTCTCATCAATGACGTTCTCCGGGACCTGGCCAAACGGGAACCCCGGGCACCGGGAGCACTCTCTGGCATTCAGGTCGTTCCGGAATCCAAGACTCACATCCGACCACACCGGCCTGCGGCAATTCTCTCCAGTATCCTCTTTGTCCTTCTTGCACTCGGCACGAGCTGGTTTCTCCTGACCTGGGGAGGAAACACCCACTCAACCCGTCCCCTCCCCCGACCCGCTGGCACAACGATCCGTGCCGGAACCCAGGCCCACCAAACCCGTGCTTTCGGCGGCCGCCCCCCCCCAAGTGCCGCAATCGCCCAACCCCTGCCACAATCCCCTGCGATTGGAAGCCACCCCCGGCGGCCCTTATCCCAGTCTGCCCAAACAAAACCTCAAGCCCGGGCCGCTTTTCATCCTCCTCCGCCCGTGTCCATCGCCCAATCCCTGGACATCCATTCCGCCCCTCCCGCCACACCGTCCGAGGCAATGCAACTGGACCTTCTCGAAGCCCGGCGCGACCTGAATCACGGGCATGAACACCATGCCATCCGCCGCTTCCGGAAGGCACTGTCCCTCGAACCGCGGAACTCTGCCATCCGTCTGGCTTTGGCGGGGCTCGACATACGACTCGGAGACCTCCCGGCAGCCCAGGCGCTCCTTTTGACAGGGATCCATCTCCCCGGGATCAGCCGCACTGCCCTTGACGCGCAAATCAACCTGCTGGCCCGGACCGGCAATACGGCCCTCGCCTGGCACGAAATCCGGCGCCATTCCCCAACCCACCCGATCGCCCATTTGCATTACCTCAAACTGGCCGCTGCCCTGGCCCAGTTGACCGGCCACTGGCCCATCGCCGCGCACCTTTATGATGAAGTCATCGCAAAACATCCCCTTGCTGCCTGGGCCTGGGCCGGCCGGGGGATTGCCCTGGAACAGTCGGGACGGAACCGCTCCGCTCTCACAGCCGACCAGCGGGCCCTCGCTCTGGGCGGGCTTCCGCCCACACTCACCCTCTATCTCGAGCGTAGAATCAGATTTCTCGAAAAACCCCTCCCGACTCATGAACCGCCCACTCGCTAAACCACCAGAACGAATCCGCATCGGCGATCTCCTGATGCGCGAAAAAATCATTTCGGAAAATGCACTGAAAACGGCCCTTCTCGAACAGAAGAAAACCGGCCACAAGCTAGGGCGGATCTTGATCGAGCTCGGCTTCATCAACGAAGAGATCCTGCTTGACTTCCTTTCACGCCAACTCCGGATCCCGCTCGTCGACCTCAAGCGGTACCGTTTCCAGCCCGAGACCGTCCGCCTGCTTCCGGAAAGCTATGCCCGGCGCTATCGGGCCATCGTACTCGAGGACCGCTCGGACCATCTGCTCATCGGTATGGTCGATCCGACCGACATCTTCGCCTATGACGAACTCTCACGGATCCTCAAAAAACCGCTGCAGTTGAGCCTTGTCCCGGAAGGGGACCTCATCCGTGCCATTGATGTCGTCTACCGCCGCACGGAAGAGATTTCGCTCCTTGCGGAGGAAATCGGGGCCGAGCTCAGGGAAGGCAGCAATTTCGACATCGAGCAGCTCGGACAAAGCGAAATGCTGGGAGATCAGCCGGTCGTCCGGCTTTTGAAATCCCTGTTCGAGGATGCCGTCCAGGCCCGTACCTCCGATATCCATCTCGAACCGGAGGAAAACCAGCTCCGGGTTCGACAGCGGATCGACGGCATTCTCCATGAACAGCTGGTTGAAGGCCGGCGGGTGAGTCAGGCCATCATCACTCGTCTCAAACTCATGGCCGGGCTCGATATCTCGGAGCGCCGGTTGCCGCAGGACGGGCGCTTCAGCCTCAAGGTCAAGGACCGGACTCTCGATATCCGACTCGCCACCTTGCCCACTTCCTACGGCGAAAGTGTTGTCATGCGACTGCTTGACCCGGCTCACGATCTCATCAGTCTCGACCAGCTGGGGCTTCCCGCCGACCTTCTCCCGCGCCTGCAGGTACTGATCGCACGACCGACTGGCATGTTACTCGTCACGGGACCAACCGGTGGTGGCAAGTCAACGACCCTGTATTCGATCCTGAACGCAATCAATCACCCAGCCGTCAAAATCATCACGGTCGAGGATCCCGTCGAGTATCGATTACCCCGAATCAGCCAGATCCAGGTCAACCCGCGGATCGGACTCGATTTTGCCCGGATCCTGAGAACCACGCTGCGACAGGACCCCGATGTCATCATGGTGGGCGAGATTCGCGACCAAGAAACCATGGAGGTGGCGCTCCGGGCCGCCCTCATGGGGCATCTTGTCTTGTCCACACTGCATACCAATGACGCGCCCACGGGGTTGGACCGACTACTCAACATGGGCGCCCGCGGTTACCTCATTGCAGCCACCCTGAATGCCGTGATTTCCCAGCGCCTGATCCGCCGACTCTGCACCGACTGCACCGAGATCCATAAGCCCACCCCACAGGAAACAGCCTGGCTGGGTTCACAGGGGCTTTCCGAGAGTACCCACGAGTGGCGGAGAGGACGAGGCTGCCCGTTCTGCAATAACAGTGGTTTCCGGGGCCGGATTGGCGTATTCGAACTGCTCGAGATCGATATCCCGCTGGCCGACGCCCTGAGGCGCGAGGTGTCCTCGGACATTGCCCAAACAGCCCGCCACCAGGATGGTTACGTGAGCCTCGTCCGCCGCGCCCTGGGTTACGCCGAAGACGGCCTGACCAGCCTGAGCGAAGTCCTGCGCCTCTTCGGCGAAGTCAACCCGCTTCAGGGAAGCCTGCCCTGAATGGTCGAGTACGCTTTCCGCGGTCGCGACCGGCGTGGTGCACTCGTCACCGGATTCCGGGAAGCAGAGGGTCCTGAGGCGGTAGCCAACCAGTTGCTCACGGTCGGCATCACTCCCGTCGAGATCCGGCCACGACCGGTCGAACCGGATTGGCTCACGGCCACGAAGCGTCTGTGGCCTGGCCGTCGGGTCCGGATTGATGAACTCCTTCTGTTCAGCCGCCAGATGCACGCCCTCACCCGTGCTGGAGTACCGATCAACCATGGACTCAAAAGCCTCATGGATTCCACCCGTACTCCAGCCTTACGCAAGGCCCTCGCGACCCTGCTCGCCTCCCTTGAAGAGGGCCGTGATCTCGCCAGTTCCATGCAGCGTTGCCCCGAGGTATTCCCTCCGCTCTACGTCAGCATCGTGCGCGTGGGCGAGGCCAGCGGAAAGCTCGAGGAGTCCTTCCTGCGCCTGTATGAATATCTCCAGCGGGACAAAAATACCCGCAACCAGCTCAAGACCGCGCTCCGCTACCCGGCCATTGTGATCATCGCCATCGCCATCGCCATCGCGGTGATTACGGTCAAGGTGATCCCCGCCTTTGCTCGGGTCTACGCCCAGTTCCATGGCGAACTGCCCCTGCCCACACGGATCATCCTCGCGGTCTCGAACTTTGCTTCCCATTACTGGTTCCTGGTCCTTGCCCTGATCGTCCTCACAACCTTTGCCTTACGGATCTACGTCCGGACGGAAAAGGGTCACTACTGGTGGGATACCCTGAAACTCCGCCTGCCGATCTTCGGGCCATTGATCCTCCGCGGAGGACTGGCCCGCTTTGCGCGGGCCTTTGCCATGAGCTACCGCGCTGGGGTCCCCATGGTCCAGGCCATGGGCCTCATTGCCCAATCGGTCGGCAATGAATACCTCGGGGAACGGATCCTGGCCATGCGGACCGGTGTGGAACGTGGCGAATCGTTGAGCACGACTGCGGAGACCGTAGGCCTCTTCACGCCCCTCGTCGTCCAAATGCTCCGCGTCGGGGATGAAACCGGTGCAGCCGACGATATGCTGGACGAGGTCGCGACCTATTACGAGGACGAGGTGGACTACGACGTTCGGAACATGGGGGCCCTGATTGAACCGATCCTGATTGTGGCTCTGGGCCTCATGGTTCTCATCCTCGCTCTGGGCGTCTTCCTGCCGATGTGGGACCTGATCCAGGTCGTCCAGCATTGACCCCCCAGCGCTCTCCTCCCCGTGACTACCCCTAGACTGGCCGCCGACCGTCTGCCACGACGACCCCTGAGCGTCGGCCTCCTTGAGCTCACTTTGGTCGTCATCCTGATCGGGATCTTCATCACGGTCGCAATAGACCGGATTTGGCCCCTTCGGATCACGGCCGAGAGGACCGCCGTGCTCGAGGTTCAAGGGGCACTCGAAAGCGCGCTCGGCATCACGATTGCCGGACGGGTCGCCCGTGGAGCAGGGCTTTCCGCCATCGCCCGCCTCCAAGGGACCAATCCGATTCGATTCCTCGCCACCCCTCCGGCCAACTATGTCGGAAGCTTCACCCATCCCCGTCGACATCGGATTCCCCCCGGTTCCTGGTACTTTGACCGGCGAACCCGGACGCTGGTCTACCTCGTCCGCTTCCGTCGTCATTTCGAAACCCCCCTGACCGGCCCCAAACGCATCCGGTTCCGCGTCGAGCTGGTCTACCGCGGCAAACGCCATCGTCTCTCCGGGCTGGCTGGCGTCCGTCTGGTCCAGCTCAACCCCTACCGCTGGCGCGCGCGGTAATGCGCGCGGCTGACCCTGGCGCGCTTATCCGTCCTTTTTCGGGCGCGCCGGGGCGTGGTTCTTTCGCCTGTCGGACGGGGGGAGGGGAACGGGGACTTGCAACTGGAGTCAAAAGGATATATACCATGCGCGCCGACTGTCCCGTCGGCCATCACCACCCCGGATGTGCCCGGGGCCAAGCGCTTGCCCAAGCAATCCCACTGGAGCCATACGATGCAAGACAGCCCGCTTCCTGAAGACGCCGAACCTCCCGGACCACTTCCAGTCCAAGCGTCCTCCTCCGCCTCCGGTCTCGCCTTTGATACCCCCTACGAAGTCCGGATCCCCTTCTCCCCGATCCTTCCGCACCAGCCCGCTACCGCCCCACCCCGTCGCCCCGCTACCAAAACCTACCGACCCCGTTTCGTAACCAGCGAGCGGTCCGAACGCTTTCGCGAACGTTTCTATCCCGCAACCCCGAAAAGCGACTGGAACGACTGGCGCTGGCAGCAACGGCACCGGATCAAGACCACGACTGACGTCTACCGAATCCTCC
>JAKARN010000096.1 GCA_021828425.1 Pseudomonadota bacterium
CAATACGGGGCGCCCCCAAGTGGCCTACCGGGAGACCATTCGCACCCCGGTCGAGCAGGAGGGCAAGTACATTCGCCAGACCGGTGGTCGTGGCCAGTATGGTCATGTCTGGATTCGTCTCCAGCCGCTGCCGCCGGGTTCGGGTTACCAGTTCGAAAACGCGATTGTCGGGGGGGTGATTCCTCGTGAGTACATTCCGGCCGTCGACAAGGGGATTCGCGAACAGGCGGAAAATGGCGTCCTGGCTGGGTTCCCCGTCGTCGATTTCCGGGTGGAACTGTTTGATGGTTCCTACCATGACGTGGATTCCAGTGAAATCGCCTTCAAGATTGCGGGCTCCATGGCCTTCAAGGAAGCTGTCAAACGTGCACGTCCTGTTCTGCTCGAGCCCATCATGAAGGTTGAGGTGGTGACTCCAGAAGATTTCATGGGTAATGTCATCGGCGACCTTAACCGCCGTCGCGGCGTGGTCCAAGGTCTGGACGACTCCCCGTCCGGCAAGGTAATCCGTGTCGAGGTTCCATTGGCCGAGATGTTTGGCTATGCCACTGACCTGCGGTCAGGTACCGAAGGCCGTGCCACTTATTCGATGGAGTTTAGCCATTACGCCGAGGCACCCAACCATGTGACCGAGATGGTCATCAAGAAGGCCTCTTGAGCTCAAGCAACGGCACCCGGAGCCTTTTTCCCAACACCCAGCTATTAACGAGGTAGAGTCACATGTCGAAGGGGAAGTTTGAGCGGACGAAGCCGCACATCAATGTGGGGACGATCGGTCATGTGGACCATGGGAAGACGACGCTGACGGCGGCGATCACGAAGGTGATGGCGGGTCGGTATGGGGGGGAGGTGAAGGGGTATGACCAGATTGACAATGCGCCGGAGGAGCGGGCGCGGGGGATTACGATTGCGACGTCGCACGTGGAGTACGAGAGTGCGAAGCGGCACTATGCGCATGTGGACTGCCCGGGGCATGCGGATTATGTGAAGAACATGATTACGGGGGCGGCGCAGATGGATGGAGCGATTTTGGTGGTATCGGCGGCGGATGGGCCGATGCCGCAGACGCGGGAGCACATTTTGTTGGCGCGGCAGGTGGGGGTACCGTACATTGTGGTGTATTTGAACAAGGTGGACATGGTGGATGATGCGGAGTTATTGGAGTTGGTGGAGATGGAGGTGCGGGACTTATTGAGCAAGTACGAGTTTCCGGGGGACAAGACGCCGGTGGTTCGAGGGTCGGCGCTGAAGGCGTTGGAAGGGGACAGTGGGGAGTCGGGGACGGCGAGCATTGAGCGGCTGATGGAGGTGATGGACGGGTATTTCCCGGAGCCGAAGCGGTTGGTGGACGGGGATTATTTGATGCCGATTGAGGATGTATTTTCGATTTCAGGTCGAGGGACGGTGGTGACGGGCCGAGTGGAGCGGGGTCGGGTCCGGGTAGGGGACGAGGTGGAGATTGTGGGGTTACGGGAGACGCAGAAGACGACGGTGACGGGTGTGGAGATGTTTCGGAAGTTATTGGACGAGGGACGGGCGGGGGACAACGTGGGGGTTTTGTTGCGAGGGACGAAGCGGGAGGAGGTGGAGCGGGGCCAGGTGTTGGCGAAGCCGGGGAGCATCACGCCGCACACGCGGTTCGAGGCGGAGGCGTACATTTTGACGAAGGAGGAGGGGGGTCGTCACACCTCATTTTTTGGGGGGTATCGGCCGCAGTTTTATTTTCGGACGACGGACGTGACGGGGGCGGTGGAGTTGCCGGCGGGGGTGGAGATGGTGATGCCCGGGGACAATACGAAGCTGGTAGTGACACTGATTTCACCGGTGGCGATGGAAGAGGGTCTGCGGTTTGCGATCCGCGAAGGCGGCCATACCGTGGGTGCCGGCGTCGTCAGCAAAGTCCTCGCCTGAGGAAGCGCAGAGTCATGATGGTACAGGCCAGTAGCTCAACTGGTAGAGCAGCGGTCTCCAAAACCGCAGGTTGGGGGTTCGAGTCCCTCCTGGCCTGCCAGTTCCGGGGCTTCGTTTGATGGTCGCTCCACGGACGCCGGCGGCCGGCCCGATCCGGGAGAGTGAACCTCGCGGGGAAAAGGTCAAGCTTCTCCTGGCGGTGATCCTGCCGGTAGTGGGGCTAGTCGGTTACTACTATTACGACCGGCTCTCGACCGGAATCCGCTTGGGCGGGTTGCTGGCCAGTTTTGTGGTGGCGGTGGGATTCCTCGGTTGGAGCCGGGCCGGGAAAACGCTGTGGAGCTTCGTTCTCGAAGCCCGCACCGAACTGCGCAAGGTGATTTGGCCGACCCGCAAGGAAACCACCGATACCACGCTCTTTGTTTTGGTCATGGTGATCGTACTCGCGATCCTCTTGTGGCTGATTGATATGGGTCTCGATTTTGGCATTCGTCTCATCACTGGGCATGCGGGTTGATCCATGGCGCTCCAATGGTATGTCCTTCAGACCTACTCCGGATTTGAACGGCAGGCTGAACGTTCGCTCCGTGAACGAGTGCTCTTGCGGGGCATGCAGGATCACTTCGGGGCCATTCTGGTCCCGACCGAGGAAGTGGTTGAGATGCGCGAAGGGCGCAAGCGGAAAAGCGAGCGGAAGTTTTTCCCGGGCTATCTTCTCGTCCAGATGGAACTGGATGACGAAACGTGGCATCTCGTGCGCAGTGTCCCCAAGGTCCTCGGTTTTGTCGGTGGTACGGCTGAACACCCGAAGCCCATTCCAGATGGCGAGGCTGAGGCTATCCTCATGCGGGTGCGGGAAGGGGCCAGCAAGCCCAAGCCCAAGATCCTGTTCGAGCCCGGCCAGATGGTACGGGTGATTGATGGTCCCTTTAATGATTTCAATGGCATGGTCGAAGAAGTCAACTATGAGAAAAACCGGTTGCGGGTTTCGGTACGCATTTTTGACCGCTCGACCCCGGTGGATCTCGACTTTTCCCAGGTGGAAAAGGCATAACGCGTGCGGTCCATCCCGGTTTGCCGAGGTGGATCTCCCAGAAGGGTGAGGTAACGAGTCATGGCAAAAAAGGTCCAGACGATGATTCGGCTCCAGGTGGCGGCTGGTGCTGCCAACCCTAGCCCGCCCGTGGGTCCGGCCCTTGGGCAGCATGGAGTCAACATCATGGAATTCTGCAAGGCGTTCAATGCGCAGACCCAGGCGTTGGAGAAGGGTCTGCCTATCCCAGTCGTGATCACGGTTTATACCGACCGCAGCTTTACGTTCATTACCAAGACGCCCCCGGCCTCGGTGCTGATCCGGAAAGCCATCGGGCTTGAGAAGGGCAGCGCAACACCCAACACCGCGAAGGTGGGACGGCTGACACGCGCTCAGGTGGAGGCTATCGCAAGGACCAAGCAGCCAGATCTCACGGCGGCGGATCTTGATGCGGCCGTCCGTTCCATTGCAGGAACTGCTAGGAGCATGGGTGTTGACGTGGAGGTTGGGCCATGAGACTCAGCAAGCGGTTTCGTGCCATCCGGCAGCGCCTACCCGGAGGGGGGCGCAGCTATCCCATCGGGGAGGCCATCGTCCTGCTCAAGGAGCTTTCCACCGTGCGTTTCCGGGAAAGCGTTGATGTGGCGATCAATCTCGGAATCGATGCCAAGAAGGGTGACCAAGTGGTTCGGGGTGCGACCGTATTGCCGAATGGTACGGGCAAGTCGACCCGGGTTGCGGTCTTTGCCCAGGGGGCAGCGGCCGAGCAGGCCCGGCAGGCAGGTGCTGACCTCGTCGGTATGGAGGACCTAGCCGAGCGGATCCGCGGCGGGGCGATTGAATTCGATGTTTTGATTGCGGCTCCCGATGCCATGCGCATGGTGAGCCCTTTGGGTCAGATTCTGGGCCCGCGTGGACTCATGCCCAACCCCAAAGTGGGAACTGTGACCCCGGATGTGGCCCAGGCAGTCCGCAATGCCAAGGCAGGACAGGTCCGTTATCGCGCCGATAAGGCCGGAATCGTCCACTGCACCATCGGCAAGGTCGATTTTGAGCCACGTGCGCTCCAGCAGAATTTGCAGGTACTTTTGACCGATCTCGTGCGTGCCAAACCGGCGACCGCGAAAGGGCAGTATCTGCGCAAGCTCACCCTCTCGACCACGATGGGGCCTGGGCTTGTGATCGATCTGGCCACACTCGAGTACTGATTCCAGAGGGATCAGGATCGGGAGCCGGAGCCCGGAAATCCGTGTCCGGGCCAGTCAGAGACCGCAGGGGCCTCCACGGTCGGAGGGGGCTTAATCGCCTGCGTAGACGGTGAGACGGATCGGGGGAGCGCATCCCTCGTGCCACCGCGGGGCTCCCGGAAGGGATCCCCCTTGCACGTTCCGACCGGGAGATGATTCATGCCACTGAGACTGAACGAAAAGCAGCAACGCGTCGAGGAACTAGCCAAGCTTGCGCGTACGGCCCAGGCAGCCATTGCCCTGGATTACCGGGGAATGAATGCCGGCCAGATGACAAGTCTGAGACAGACCGCCCGAAGTCAGGGAGTTTATCTCAAGGTTGTCCGCAACACGCTGGCGAAACGGGCCTTGGCAGACACCGACTATGCCTGTCTCGATGAGATCCTGACCGGCCCCGTGCTTCTGGCATTGGCGCTTCGGGATCCCGCCGAGGCGGCCCGGGTCATTCGCCAGTTTATAGGCGAAGACCAGCCGCTCAAAGTCCGTGGGCTCGCCCTCGGACGGCGGTTGTTGCCGGCTTCGGATCTTACCCGTTTGGCCGACCTACCTTCGGCCAGCGAGGCAGTAGCACGACTCATGGCGACACTCCAGGCGCCTGTCAGCCGTCTGGTCGGCACGCTGACGGCGCCTACCGCGAAACTGGTCCGGACGCTGGCGGCCTTGCGCGATCAAAAAGCGCGGGCTGGCATCTGAATCAAACACCCCCCATCCATCCCCACCCGGGGACCTGACCGTAGAGGTATGACATGGCAATCAGCAAAGATGACATTCTCGAAACCATCTCCAAGATGACCGTCCTTGAGATTGTGGACCTCATTTCCGCCATGGAAGAAAAGTTCCATGTGACAGCGGCTCAACCTGTCGCCATGGCCGCACCGGCGGCCGGAGGCGCAGCTGCCGCGGCGGTGGAGGAGAAGACAGAATTCACGGTTTCCTTGGCGAGTTTTGGTGCAAATAAAGTCAACGTGATCAAGGTGGTCCGTTCTCTTACCGGCCTCGGACTCAAAGAAGCCAAGGATCTAGTCGAAGGTGCGCCCTCGGTGGTCAAGGAAGGCGTGAACAAGGCCGACGCTGAGAAGATGAAGAAAGAACTGGAGGAAGCAGGCGCCACCGTGGAGATCAAGTGAGCCAAGTCCAGCCGGGGAGAGGGGCTGGCCGACTGGTTCGACGGACGGTCTGGAACCGTCCGTCGACCGGATTCTGAACATCAGTGGATCTGAAAGCCGCAGTCGCGGAGGAGTTCGTATGCCTTATTCGCTGACCGAAAAAAAGCGCGTCCGGAAGAATTTTTCAGGCCGGCCTGCGGTTCTCAAAGTGCCTCCCCTGCTTGAGATGCAGGTCGATTCCTACGCCCAGTTTCTCCAGCAGGATGTGGAGCCGACTTCGCGCCGGGACGTTGGGCTGCAGGCTGCGCTCAAGTCCATCTTTCCCATCCGTGCCTATTCTGGAACCGCGGCCCTGGATTTTGTCCGTTACCAGATCGGGGACCCACCTTTCGACGTGCGCGAATGCCTGCTCCGGGGTCTCAATTACGCGGCCCCGCTGCGTGCAGTGGTCCGGTTGGTCCTCTATGACCGCGAAAGCCCCTCTGACAACCGTGCGGTCAAAAGTATTGAGGAGCAAGAGGTTTACCTCGGTGAGCTGCCGCTCATGACCGAGACCGGAACGTTTGTAATCAACGGCACCGAACGAGTGGTGGTCAGCCAATTGCACCGGTCTCCCGGCGTCTTTTTCGAGAGTGATCGCGGCAAGTCACATTCCTCAGGGAAGGTTCTTTACTCTGCCCGCATCATCCCCTATCGGGGGTCGTGGCTCGATTTCGAGTTTGATGCCAAAGACTGCCTGTACGTCCGCATTGACCGCCGGCGCAAGCTGCCTGTCACGATCCTGCTG
>JAKARN010000097.1 GCA_021828425.1 Pseudomonadota bacterium
ATCTAAAACCCGTAGTCTCCAAGCCCATCCATGGGTTTGGATGTGGGGCCCAGAAGACTGATGATCCAGAGTCCCGCGAAGTATGGAATAAGCCACCAAGCCTGCTGCCACCCCAGGTCTGCCGCTCGCCCGCGATGAATCACGAAGTACCAGAACAGGTAAACCAGCCCGTAGATCGCCACCAGTCCGAGAAGCCACTTGACCACGTCATAGCCAGTCCAGTAGATGATCCAGTTGGCCGCAATAAATGCGATCACCGAGATTATCCCCGCCAGACGCAACCGAAAGGGTCGCTTCGCATCCGGCATCGCCCGACGAAGATGAAGCAGGATGACTGGGCCGATGCTGTAAGACAGGACGGTGATCAGCGAGACGGCCGAAACCAGTTTCTGCCATGATGGAAAGGGGAAAAAGAAAAAGACGCCAACAATGTAAGTCAGAATCAGGCCGATCCAAGGTACACCAAAACGATTGAGCTGGGTGACGCTCCGTGGCGCATTGCCCATCTCTCCCGCGGCCATGATGATCCGCGGACTCCCTGTGACGTAGATAAAAGCCGTACCAAGCGGGGAAACGATCGCATCCACATAGAGAAGCACAGCCCACCAGAATGCACCGACGGCAATGGCGATCGCTGCTAACGGGCTGAACATCCCGGTGAAACGCAAATGGGCCCAACCGTGGGCAATGTCAGCCGGACGCAGCGCAAAGATAAATGCAAACTGCAGGAGAACGTATATCAAAAGGGCGATCACAACCGAACCTATAAGTGCAATGGGTATATAGCGGCTTGGATTCCGAGTTTCCCCCGCCAACGCAATCGCCTGCTGAAATCCCAGATAACTGAAAATGATACCTGCTGTTGCAACAGCGGTAAAAATCCCACTTACTGGGGTGCTGGAGAGATGTGCCGTTATGTTGCCCGGATGAAAGGAATAAGCCATCAGGATCACAATCGTTGCCACCGGAACAACCACTTTCCACCAAGTGGCCGCACTGTTAATCGCGATGACCCAACGAACGGCCAGGAAATTGAGTGCCACGACAAATGCCAGCAAGATGGCAGCGGCGACAAAACCCAACCCGGTCAACAAGCCGATGGTGGCATGGATGAATCCAGGGATGTAATCGTTGGCGTAGGTGAGAACCGCGCTGACCTCCACCGGAGGCACAGATACAAACGCCAAAAACAAAATCCAGCTCCAGATCTTGCCGACGAAATCACCATGACTGACGTGCGTCATATGGACAAGGGCTCCCGAGTTCGGGAACATCGTCGATAACTCGGCAAACACGAAAGCGAGGAAGAGGACCGTTGCAGCACCAACCACCCAAGAAATCACACTGAATGGACCAGCCTGTAGAGACGCATGGAGCGCCCCAAACAACCAACCGGATCCGATGATGCTGCCCAAGCTGGCGTACAACAAACCGACCACACCGGCATCCCGTTTAAGCTTTGTGGGTCCTGCCATAAATACCTCCGGAGTTATATTTCTGACTCGTGAGCCCGTTACTTACTCAAGCTCCGGGCCGTTCTCACTGACTTGGTAACTGCACAACCAGCAAGCTTTCTGGGCTGGCGTCAACCCAGCCGGCCATGATCCCCAAAACTTCCTGGAGAACAAGGGCCCGCTGATCCTAGCCGAAAGCTAGGGGTTACAGCAAGTCGCCCCCCCATTCGGCCTAGCGGACCCGGGTTACGAAAACCTGCTCGCCGTATCCTCGCACTTCAAGAACATAGCCAACTATCAATTTTTTGATCTTGACTCTGGGATCAATGAGTTTGGGGATTCGGAAATATCCCGTACCGGACTGGACCCATGTCTGTCCATTCATGAGATGGAATCTAGTATTCCCAGTCCATCCCTGGAATACCCCGTCAATCCGGCTCTCGATTTCATTGGGGAGATGACGATATCGTCTTGGAGGTAATCCGAAGTGAGCCACCCGGCCCTGATGGGCCCTGAGTCGAGACGAAGGAGCGTGGCGTGGTGGTACGATCGGGACGGCTGCCCTCGCAGAAACGACCGCCCTACTCATCGCGTGTAGGTGTGCTGCCAACCACCGTTCCAGAGCCTGCCGTTGTTCGGTACTCAAGCGGTCAATCCCCGCTCGGTCGTAGGCATCCACCGTCATGAGTTTTCTCAGACGTATCCTGGGTGTTGTCGGGGAATGCTTGTGTGCTGCCCACGCTGATGCTCCAACTAGGCCGGTTGCACAACAGATAACCAAGGTAATGAATATCTTGCCTCTGGGGAGAGAGCGCCATTCCGAGGGCTTGGCATACATGGTGTGAGCCGCTCTGCTTTAGTGGTGGCCGCGCAATGCCCGGGCAGCCTGCAACAGGCTCTCACGAGCTGCAATGGCGAGATGGTGCGCCTGAACGAGGCTCATGGCCCGTTCTCCCGCGAGCGCATTACGCAGGGCTTGGTGGAGAGCACTGCGCACGGACGGGGCGGACATCCGGCTATCCGGAATAGCACCTTTTCCAAGTCCGTGGCAAGGATTCCCGGCCCTTGGATCGAACTGTCGTCCGTTTGGTCCGACCAGGCAGTTGATCACATGGTGGAGGTGAAGATGGGTCTGCGCCAAAGCGTGCATTTCGACCGCGAGACCAGCATGGATGGCTGCGACCTGGATCTCTGCACGGAGGTTGGTAGACGCCCGGGCTACGGGGGTCAAAAGAGGAGAAAACCCGATGAGGACACTCAAAAGAAACGACAGACACAACCGTTTGCTCATTAAGCATGGCCCTCCGATTATTCAGGACTGACGTCCTGATATCTCAGGATAACACACGAAGAATGCTCCCACCCCCGTTGGAACCTAGGGTGACCGGTGCCCATGACTACGCAGAACCCCCATCCTGATCAGCACAAGATCCACTCGACCCATGCCGTGTCTTGCCAAAAAGCTGATGAGAGTCCTTTTTTCCCGCTGGCAAGCAGGATCCCATGAGGCCCAGGTCTCGATAAAAACCCATTCGGGAGCCCGGGAATTCTTGTCGAGGGCGTGAAGCTGGTGAGGGAGGATCCAGTGCGTAAGTGGAGGCCCGGCGATCGGTCGAGGATCAGCCCAGACCCGGCTTAAGGCACCAACCAGATCCTTGTGGTCGCCTTCGAAACGGAACACCAGCTGTCGCTTCGCGTTGTAAACCCAGAGACTCGGGAAAACTAGCCCACCCTTCCCCATCAGATCCCTCAGGCGCTCTCCTCCGATTTGGATCTTCAATATCTGTGGTAGCGGACCCGCCAAGACAGGCGCCACCCCAATCAAGCCGACCATCAAAACTACATTCCGAAAACAACATGAACGATGGCTTGTCATAATCCGGCAACACATCAGCCCGGAAAAGGGCCGGCACCACAGGGCCGTTTCCTGCTCACCCGCCCGGAATCTGCCCCAAGGGTCCGGGCTGACTCGCGAAATAGTTAGCGATATCGACCATCTCACGGTGGGTCAAGTTGGCCGCCATGGCGTTCATAATGGCGTTTTTCCGTTCTCCGGTTTTATATTCCTCGAGTGCACGGACCAAATAGGAGGGATACTGGCCCGCGAGATCCGGGAACTGGGGAGAAACAGACAAACCATGTTCCCCATGGCAGGCTGCACATGTGGTAATCAATTTGGCTCCGATCCCGGCCTTGGTACGACTGAACAGAGGCACCCGGGTTTTGATCTGGCCACGCAGGGATGCAAAATAGGCAGCAACGTCTCGCAGTTCAGGAACCGTCATACCGCGTGCCTGTGCCTTCATGGTGGGAAAATCCCTCTCACCTTTGCGGTAGTCCATCAAGGCCTCAAAGAGGTAGGCACGGTTTTGTCCCGCCACTTTTGGAATGTTGTAGAACGGGTAAGTTACTTCGAATCCCCTCATTCCATGGCAACCAATGCAGGTATAGGTCAGCATTTTGCCTTGCGCGATGTTCCGCGCTTGGTCATTAGCGGTCTTCGCTGAAACCAGAGGGGATGTGATTGCAAAACCAAAGAGGAAGACTACGATGCCAACATTCGAACAAAGGTGCTTTACAAAATAACCGAATGGTTTCACATGATTCATTGGCAACAGTTGACCGTGAGCTGGCTGGCAGCATGTTATCAGATTTCGTTATCGGCCGTGACTTCATGTCACTCTCTTGCCCTCTCTTCAATCTCCAGACTGGTTTACTGCCCTAAGGTAGGTATTCGCAAAAGCCCTCCTTGGACCAGACGTCCAGGCAAGTTCAGGAAACCTTTCGCGACTCGCGCCCCAAGGCATTAAATACTTTCTGGATCCGGATGACCGCATCTTCTAGCTCAGGCGCCCCGATAACAAGGGGAGGGGCTAGGCGGATCACCGTATGATGGGTTTCCTTGGTCAGGATCCCTTCTTCAAGCAGCCTCTCACAAACGGTTCGAGCTCCCAAATACTGGGGGTCAACTTCAATGCCGACAAAAAGACCACGACCGCGCACCGCTCGGATGAAAGGGCTCTCTAATTTTTCCAAGGAAGCTAGAAAATCACCTCCGAGATGGGCTGACCGCTCGACCAAGCCTTCGTCCTCTATGACCCGGAGTGCCTCAAATCCGACTGCGGCGGCCAATGGGCTGCCACCAAAGGTGCTGCCGTGGTCCCCAGGGCCGAAAACCTGCATCACCTCACGCCGCGACAAGAACAAAGACACTGGTAGCAGTCCGCCACCTAAAGCCTTCCCTAGGATCAGCGCATCAGGTCGAACCTGCTCGTGCTCGCAAGCTAGGAAGTCCCCCGTGCGTCCGAGTCCGGTCTGTACTTCGTCCGCAATTAGGAGCACGTTTTGCTCCCGGCAGATAGCCGCGCACTGTGCCAAATATCCTTGAGGTGGGACGATGATCCCGCCCTCTCCCTGAATCGGTTCAACAAGAAACGCTGCCGTCTGGGGGGTGATGGCATGCCGCAAGGCTTCGGAATCACCGTAAGGGATGACCTTGAGCCCCGCCGGGAAGGGACCAAAACCCTTCCGGTACTGCATCTCACTGGACAAGCCAACTACAGTTATGCTGCGGCCATGGAAGTTGCCCCTGCAGGCTACGATTTCAGCTTGGCCTTCTGGCACTTTTTTGACCGTATATGCCCATTTGCGTGCAGCCTTGAGCGCGGTTTCGACTGCCTCTGTCCCGCTATTCATCGGCAACGCCTGCTCCATCCCGGTCATCTCACAGGCCTTTTCGAGGAAAGGCCCGAGGCGATCGGAGTAAAACGCCCTCGAGGTCACTGCAAGTCGATTTGCCTGCTCAGTCAGCACCCGTACAAGACGCGGGTGACAATGTCCATGACTGACTGCGGAATAGGCACTCATCATGTCGAGATAACGTCGGCCCTCGGTATCCCAGACGTACACCCCCGAACCGCGGCTCAAAACGACTGGCAGCGGATCGTAGTTATGGGCGCCATAGTGCTTCTCAGTCTCTTGGAAAATCGCCTGGTTCATGACGTCACCCTGAATTTCTGAATAATGTCCTTCTAGACGTTGAATATTCTATCCTAAATCCGATGGATCTGCGGGATTCACCCATCCAGACTAACCTCTAGAAACCCCTTAAACTAGCCACGTCCGGGTGCAGCGTTAACCATCCCCGGCAGGGGGCTACCCATCTGTCAACTCTTGGGTCTACGGTAAAATAACGTCTCGGACCGAATGCGAACGCCCCCGGTGATCCGGGATCGCTCCCTCCAAGCTCTGGTCGCCCCAACCAGAACCGGCCGGAAGGGGTCTCGCTTGGGTTCAACTCTAAACCCGACTGCCTATCCTAAGGACATCTGACATGACCAAAGCCAAGAACCAACCTATCCGAATTGCTGTCACCGGCGCCGCTGGACATATCGGCTACGCACTTCTCTTCCGGTTGGCGGCAGGGGAACTTCTCGGCCAGGAGCAGCCCATCATCCTCCACCTGCTTGAAATTTCCCCGGCCCTGCCCGCACTGAACGGGGTAGCGATGGAACTCGCAGACTGCGCGTTCCCTCTCCTTCAGGATCTGGTGCTGACAGACCAACCCGAAAAGGCTTTTGATGATGTGGACAGATC
>JAKARN010000098.1 GCA_021828425.1 Pseudomonadota bacterium
CCGATCTCATTGACCGCCGGCGCAAGCTGCCAGTCACGATCCTGCTGCGTGCGCTCGGACTTGATGATGCGGAGATGCTTGCCACCTTTTTTGAGCACAACGTGTTCCATGTGACGCCCAGTGGCTTGATCCTCGATCTGGTTCCCGAACGACTCCGTGGCGAGATCGCCGCGTTCCCCATCAAGCTGGAAGACCGGGTTCTGGTCGAGGAAGGTCGCCGGGTCACGGCCCGCCAGGTCCGCGAGCTCAAAAACGCAGGTGTCCGGCGGCTTTCCGTTCCCATGGCCTATGCCGCAGCGCGCATTTTGGCTCATGATCTCGTCCATCCCGAGACTGGTGAGCTCTTGGCTCGTGCCAACGAGGAACTTACGCTCGAAACCCTCCAGAAAATCATGGGCGTGGGGATTACCCAGTTCAGCACGCTGTATGTGAACGATGTGGACCGAGGTCCTTTCATCTCCCAGACCCTGCGGCTAGATCCAACGCACAGCCCGCTTGAGGCGTTGGTCGAGATCTACCGCATGATGCGCCCGGGGGAACCGCCGACACGTGATGCCGCGGAGATGCTGTTCAACAACCTTTTCTTCGTGCCTGAACGTTATGACCTATCGGCCGTAGGGCGAATGAAATTCAACAAGCGCCTCGGCCGCTCAGATGACGAGGGTCCGCTGGTTCTGACGCGAGAGGACATCCTCGATGTAGTGAAGACGCTGATCGGGATCCGAAACGGGGAGGGATCTGTAGATGATATCGACCACTTGGGTAACCGGCGCATCCGTTCAGTTGGGGAAATGGTTGAAAACGCCTTCCGGGTGGGGCTGGTCCGGGTTGAACGGGCAGTCCGTGAAAGGCTGGCTCTGGCCGAGTCCGAGGGGCTTAAACCACAGGATCTCATCAATGCGAAGCCGGTGGTGGCTTCCATCAAGGAGTTTTTCAGCTCCTCCCAGCTGTCCCAGTTCATGGATCAGAACAATCCCCTATCCGAGGTGACGCACAAGCGTAGGGTATCGGCGCTAGGTCCAGGTGGGCTCACCCGTGAGCGGGCAGGTTTCGAGGTGCGGGACGTTCATGCTACCCACTACGGCCGGGTTTGCCCGATCGAGACGCCGGAGGGACCCAATATCGGTCTCATTAACTCGTTGGCCGTCTATGCCCGGACCAACCCCTACGGTTTCTTGGAGACACCGTACCGGAGGGTGGATCAGGGCCGGGTTACCGAAACCGTCGAATACCTGTCAGCTATCGAGGAGGGACGGTTTGTGATTGCCCAGGCGAATGCCCAGCTGGATGGTGACGGGCGCTTTGTGGAGGAGCTGGTTTCCTGCCGCTTCAACAACGAGTTTGCCTTGTCCACTCCGGACCGGATCCAGTATATGGATGTATCGCCGATGCAGATTGTGTCGATCGCCGCGGCGCTCATTCCGTTTCTGGAACATGACGATGCCAATCGGGCGCTCATGGGCTCGAACATGCAACGTCAGGCAGTCCCGGTTCTGAGGACTGACAAGCCTCTGGTTGGCACGGGCCTTGAGCGGACTGTCGCGATTGATTCGGGGGCTACTCTGGTTGCCCGACGCAGTGGCGTTGTCGATGCGGTGGACGCTGGCCGGATTGTGGTCCGGGTCGACGATACCGAAACCGCAGCCGGGGAGGCTGGGGTCGACATCTATAACCTGACCAAGTACCAGCGCTCCAACCAAAACACCTGCATCAATCAGCGCCCTCGGGTTCAGAACGGCGAACGTATCGAGTGTGGAGATGTACTTGCGGATGGGTCTTCGACAGATCTCGGCGAGCTTGCCCTCGGCCAGAATCTCCGGGTAGCCTTCATGCCATGGAACGGCTACAACTTTGAAGATGCAATCCTGATTTCCGAGCGACTCGTGGAGGAAGAACGGTTTACCTCGATCCATATTGAGGAACTCTCCTGCATGGCCCGGGACACCAAGCTCGGTTCCGAGGAAATCACGAGTGACATCCCGAACGTGAACGAGGCAGCGCTCGCCAACCTTGATGAGGCGGGGATCGCCTTCATCGGGGCTGAAGTCAAGGCCGGGGACATCTTGGTTGGGAAGGTCACGCCCAAGGGAGAAACCCAACTTACCCCTGAGGAGAAGCTGCTGCGAGCGATTTTTGGTGAGAAAGCCTCCGAGGTGAAAGACACCTCGCTCCGGGTTCCTCCGGGGATGGACGGAACCGTGATCGATGTGCGGGTCTTTACGCGCGAGGGAATGGAAAAAGATTCCCGCGCCCAGGCCATCGAGGCGGCTGAGCTGGCTCGTGCCCGCAAAGATCTGGATGATCAGCGGCGTATTCTCGAGGATGACCTTTTCATGCGGGCTGCCCGGCTACTCATCGGCAAGGTGGCCGAAGGGGGACCGCAAAAGCTCGCCAAAGGTGCTCGGGTTACCCAGGGTTATCTCGATGGACTTGATCGCGACCAGTGGTTCAGCATCCGTCTCCACAACGAAGAGGCAACAGAAGCGCTCGAGCAGTTGTCTGAGCAACTGGCCCAGCAGCGGCTTCTCTTCGAGCGCCGGTATGAGGAGAAAAAGCGGAAGATCAAAGCGGGAGATGAGCTGCCACCCGGCGTGATCAAAATGGTCAAGGTCTATCTCGCGGTCAAGCGGCACATCCAGGCTGGAGACAAGATGGCAGGTCGCCATGGCAACAAGGGCGTAATTTCCCTGATTGTCCCCGTTGAGGACATGCCGTACACGGAGGATGGCCAGCCGGTAGATATCGTGCTCAATCCGCTGGGCGTGCCTTCCCGGATGAATATTGGTCAGATCCTGGAGGCTCATCTCGGCTGGGCGGTCAAGACGCTTGGTGAACGCATCGGGGATTTGGTACGCCGCGAGGCTGATACGGCAGAACTTCGGCGCTTCCTCGACTTGGTCTACAACGGGGCCGGAGGTGAGCCGGTGAGACTGAACGAGCTTTCGGATGGTGAAATCCGGGCTCTGGCCGAGCGACTGGAGGATGGCATACCGGTCTCGACCCCCGTTTTTGACGGGGCGAGCGAGTCCCAGATCCGTCACCTCCTCAAACTGGCCGGCCTGTCCACGTCGGGGCAAACCCGGCTTTATGACGGCCGTACGGGCGAAGCCTTCGACCGTCCCGTGACAGTGGGCTATGTCTACATGTTCAAGCTTAACCACTTGGTTGACGACAAGATGCATGCCCGCTCGACTGGTCCGTACAGTCTCGTGACTCAGCAACCCCTTGGTGGGAAGGCCCAGTTCGGAGGCCAGCGTTTCGGGGAAATGGAGGTCTGGGCACTTGAAGCTTATGGGGCGTCCTACACGCTCCAGGAGATGCTGACCGTCAAGTCCGATGACGTTGAGGGACGTACCCGCATGTACAAAAACATCGTCGATGATGACTTGCGTATGGAGGCTGGGATGCCGGAGTCGTTCAATGTCCTGGTCCGCGAGATCCGATCGCTGGCCATCAATATCGAGATGGAGCAGTTCTGATGACCGGCCATGCTCCGGGAACGTGGGGCCCCTGCCGTGGAGATCTTCCATGAAAGAACTTTTGCAGCTTTTCCGCCAGCAGCACCCGAACGAGGATTTTGACGCTCTCCGAATCGGCTTGGCTTCGCCAGAACTGATCCGATCATGGTCCCATGGAGAGGTGAAAAAACCGGAGACGATCAACTATCGGACCTTCAAGCCGGAACGGGATGGACTGTTCTGCACCAAGATTTTCGGACCGATCAAGGACTACGAGTGCCTGTGCGGCAAGTACAAGCGACTGAAGCACCGAGGCGTGGTTTGCGAGAAGTGTGGTGTCGAGGTCACGCTGTCCAAGGTCCGCCGCGAACGGATGGGGCATATCGAGCTGGCAAGCCCCGTCGCGCACATCTGGTTTCTGCGCTCGCTACCCTCCCGGATCGCGCTGACGCTCGATATGACTCTACGTGACATCGAACGGGTGCTCTATTTCGAGGCCTTCGTTGTGATTGAGCCCGCACTCACCCCGCTCAATCGGGGCCAGCTCCTCACTGACGAGGAATATCTCGAAATGATCGAGGAATACGGCGATGACTTCGATGCCCGGATGGGGGCCGAGGCGATTTATGAGCTACTGCGTACCCTCAAGCTTGATGACCAGATCAAAGCTCTGCGCGGCGAGCTCGAAGGGACTAATTCAGAGGGGAAAACCAAGCGGCTCGTAAAGCGCCTGAAGTTGCTCGAATCTTTCGTGGAATCAAAAAACCGGCCGGAATGGATGGTCCTCACTGTGCTGCCGGTTCTGCCCCCAGACCTGCGCCCGCTCGTACCTCTTGATGGTGGCCGCTTTGCCACTTCAGACCTCAACGATCTCTACCGCCGTGTCATTAACCGAAACAATCGCTTGCGGAGGCTACTTGAGCTCAATGCACCGGACATCATCGTCCGGAACGAAAAGCGCATGCTGCAGGAGGCGGTTGATGCCCTGCTGGATAACGGGCGCCGTGGCCGGGTCATGACCGGATCCAACAAACGAGCTCTCAAATCGTTGGCTGACATGATCAAGGGCAAGCAGGGACGGTTTCGTCAGAACCTGCTCGGTAAGCGAGTCGATTACTCGGGCCGTTCCGTGATTGTCGTTGGCCCGACCCTCAAGCTGCACCAGTGCGGTTTGCCCAAGCGTATGGCTCTCGAATTGTTCAAACCTTTCATCTTCAGCAAGCTGCAAAACCGGGGTCTTGCGCCCACCATCAAGGCGGCCAAGAAGTACGTGGAACGGGAGGCGCCGGAGGTCTGGGATATCCTCGACGAGGTGATTCGCGAGCACCCGGTCCTTCTCAACCGGGCGCCTACCCTTCACCGGCTCGGAATCCAGGCCTTTGAACCGGTTCTGATCGAGGGTAAGGCAATCCAGTTGCATCCACTCGTGTGCACTGCCTTCAATGCGGACTTTGATGGTGACCAGATGGCAGTGCATGTGCCGTTGTCGCTCGAGGCGCAGCTCGAAGCTCGCGCGCTTATGATGTCGACCAATAACATTCTGTCCCCGGCGACGGGTGATCCCATCATCGTTCCCACACAGGATGTGGTCCTTGGTCTGTATTACCTGACCCGGCAGCGATCCGGTGTGAGTGGGGAGGGCCACTGCTTTAGCGATGTTCGTGAAGTCCACCGGGCCTATGAATCGGGAACGGTCGACCTCCACGCTGCCATCGAACTCCGTCTTCCCGCGGAGGAAGGGACGGATTCCCCCTCGTCTTCGCGTCGTGTCAAGACCACGATTGGCAGGGCGCTTCTTTCCGAGGTCCTTCCTCCCGGGCTGCCCTTCGAGTCGATTAATCAAAACATGACGAAGAAGGCCATCTCAAATCTCATCAACCTCTGTTATCGGCGCAACGGCCTCAAGGAAACGGTGGTTTTTGCCGATCGTCTCATGTATTTAGGCTTTCGTTTCGCGACCCGGGGAGGGATCTCGTTCGGGGTGGACGACATGGTCATTCCCGAGGAAAAGGCCGACATTCTCCACAAAGCCTCGCTTGAGGTCAGGGAAATCGAACGCCAGTTCGCGACCGGCCTGTTGACCGACGGTGAACGCTACAACAAGGTCGTCGACATCTGGTCCCGCACCAACGAGCAGATTGCCAAGGCCATGATGGACCACATCTCGATGGATGAGGTAACGATCGGGAAGGAAAAGCGGCGCGAGTCGTCGTTCAATTCAATCTACATGATGGCAGACTCCGGGGCTCGTGGTTCTGCGGCGCAGATCCGACAGCTGGCCGGCATGCGGGGCCTCATGGCCAAACCGGACGGCTCGATCATCGAAACTCCGATCACGGCAAACTTCCGGGAGGGTCTCACCGTCCTCCAGTACTTCATCTCGACCCACGGCGCTCGAAAGGGCCTCGCGGATACCGCTCTAAAAACAGCTAACTCCGGCTACCTGACCCGCCGCTTGGTCGATGTGGCGCAGGATGTCGTCATCACCGAAGAGGACTGCGGCACGAAGGAGGGCCTCTATCTTCAGCC
>JAKARN010000099.1 GCA_021828425.1 Pseudomonadota bacterium
TGGCCTTGCGCCCGGCGAGTTGCCGCTGGCAGTTCTGCCCCATGCCACGAGCAAGATCCACGCGGCCGCTGATCTGGGTGCGATCCAAAGCCTGGGTTTCCGTGGAGAGGCCTTGGCCAGCATCGGGGCAGTGGCGGATTTGCGGATCGCTTCACGAACTCCTGATGAGGAGATGGGTGCGGAGATCCGGGTTGGACGGGAGACTCCTCTGGTAAAACCGGTGGTGCATCCGCCCGGGACGACGGTCGAGGTGCATGACCTTTTCTCCCGGCTGCCGGCCCGGCGTCGTTTTTTACGGAGTCCACGCACGGAATATCAGCACTGCCTCGAGGTTTTCCGGCTGTTGGCCGTAGGACATGTGGCTGTGGCATTCCAGCTCATCCACGAATCAAAACGAATCCTGGATCTTCCGGAAGCCCCGGGCCTTGAGGATCAGGCGGGTCGCCTGGACGCACTGTTCGGTCCGGATGCCACCCGACCCATGAGATATCTCTCGGGAGAACATCTGGGGTTGAGGTTGTCTGGGTGGTTTGTGGAACCCCGTCTGGCTACCGAGCAGGCTACCCCGGAGATCTGGGTGGTGAACGGTCGTGCGGTTCAGGACCGGCTTCTGCGACATGCGGTACGGAGCGGGTATGAGGATGTACTGTACGGGAGCAATCGGCCCCGGTATGTGGGCTTCCTGGAGCTGGATGCCCATGCTGTCGACGTGAACGTCCACCCCCGAAAGCTCGAGGTGAGATTCCGTGATGCTCAGGCGGTTCACCAGTCGGTGTCCCGTCTGGTCCGCTCGGCCTGGCGGGGGGGGGCCGCCCAGGAGACAGGGGATGGGCGGGGAGCCGCATCGGTTCAGGAAAGAGTGCCGAATGCCCTCGTGCCCGACGGTCCCCGGATGACTCGCGGTGGGCCCGAGGGGCCTCCCGACTCCCCGCTTGCCATGGAATTTCTGCAATCGGCTGCGACGCATTCACCGCTGGCGGCCTGCCCCCCCCTGGGTTGGGCGCTGGTTCAACTGGCGGGGATTTATATCGTGTCCCAGACGTCCGATGGCCTGATTGTGGTGGATTTTCACGCGGCCCATGAACGAATTCTCTATGAACAACTCAAGCAAGCCCTGACCTCACCGCCTCTGGCTTTGCAGCGTCTGCTGACCCCCGTACCCTTGGATTTGGGTTTGACTGAAGTGGAACATCTGGCGGCGTGTAGAGAACTGATGGAACCGCTCGGCTACGATTTTGACGTCGTGGGGCCCCGCACGATTCTTTTGCGGGGGCATCCCGCCCTGCTGGAAACGGCAGTCGCCGTTGCCCTGCTCGAACGTTTGGCCGAGGAACCGGAAATCGGAATTCGTGAGCCGCTGGAACAATGCGTGCTGTCTCTGGTCGCGGAGCTGGGATGCCATGGTGCGGTGCACGCCGGGCGCCGCCTGACCGTGGACGAGATGAATGCCCTCCTTCGAACTCTGGAAAACACACCATCCGGTGACGTATGCAATCATGGACGACCCACCTGGAGCCGGATCGATCTTCACGAGTTGGATCGTCGTTTCAAGCGGGGACAATAAAACGATGCAGAAGCCGGTTTTCCTGCTCATGGGACCTACGGCGAGTGGAAAGACACGGCATGTGATCGAGTTAGCCCCCGATTTCCCGATCGAGGTGGTGAGCGTGGATTCGGCCATGGTCTACCGGGGCCTCGATATTGGCACGGCAAAACCCGGGCTGGATATCCGGAGACAGGTGCCGCATCACCTGATCGATATACTGGATCCGGTGGACAGTTACTCCGCCGGCCGGTTTGTGACGGATGCACAGCAAGTGATCACGGAGGTCCATTCCCGGAACCGGGTGCCTGTCCTGGTGGGAGGCACCTTTCTTTATTTTCATTCCTGGTGGCACGGGCTTTCGTCCTTGCCACCCTCGAACCCTGCGATCCGTTCGTCTATCGAGGAAACGGCAAGACGGGTCGGTTGGGAAGTCTTGCACAGTGAACTTTCCCGACGGGATCCTGCAGCGGGTCGCCGGATCCACCCCCATGATCGTCAGCGGATCGCAAGGGCCCATGAAGTCATGGCACTGACCGGGAAAAAACTCAGTGACTTGCTGCATCGTCCCGCCCGTCCGCTCCCCGATTGTTGTGCGATGGCGGTTGCGGTTACCGATCGACAGGCCCTGCAACAGCGTGTCCGAACCCGGATTGACGAGATGTTCAAGGCCGGATGGCTCGAAGAAGTCTCGGCTTTGCGCGCGCGGGGAGATCTCCATCCGCGTTTGCCCGCTTTGCGGTCCGTGGGTTATGCCGACCTCTGGCATTGTCTGGAGAACCCAGGGCGATTGGAACAAACTCGTGAAGCTATTGTCCAAGCAACCATGGGATTGGCCAAACGCCAGATGACCTGGTTGAGAAGATTTTCTGTCGAGCACTGCTGGGAGGCTGAAAATCCCTCTTGGCCAAGGCAGATGCGGGCGGTTTTCGAGCGGTGGGTCGGGTAAAATGTGCTAGAATGCGACGGACAAGAGGGAGGACTTCAAAACCCAGATTCCAGACTTTTGAGTTGCCTTCGTCCGACTGGAGAAGATCACGCTATGACGAAAAGCCAATCCCTTCAAGAACCTTTTTTGAATGCCTTGCGGAAAAGCAAGGTACCGGTTTCGATCTATCTGGTCAACGGAATCAAGCTTCAGGGCCAGATTGATTCCTTTGATCCCTTTGTCATTTTTTTACGCAACTCCGTGAGCCAGATGGTTTATAAGCATGCGGTTTCAACCGTTGTGCCCTCGCGTCGGATCTCATTGGATGAAGGTGATGAGTACGTGCAGGATCTGGCGTCGGAGGAGGACGGCTCTGGCATCGATCGCTCCTGACGCAGGGTTGGCAGTGCCTCTGAAGGAGGCAATCCTCGTTCATATGGATGTGGGACGGCAGCCGGCCTTTTCGGAAGAACGTTTCCAGGAATTTTTTGAACTGGCCCGGAGTTCTGGTTATGGGCCCAAGGGGTACATCCTCGGGCGCCTGAAGGAAGCCAGTCCGTCCCACTATCTCGGGTCCGGGAAAGTCGCCGAGCTGATGCAAGCGGTGCGTGATCAGCGTTGTGGCCATGTGATCGTGAACCATGTCTTGAGCTCGGTGCAGGCCCGTAACCTGGGCGAGGCGACGGGTGCCCGGATCTTGGATCGAACCGGCCTCATTCTTGAGATCTTTTCAGAGCGGGCCCGAAGCTATGAGGGCAAACTGCAGGTTGAACTGGCTCGGTTGCGCTATGCAGCGAGTCGTCTGATTCGTGGGTGGAGTCACTTGGAACGCCAGAAAGGAGGAATTGGATTGAGAGGACCGGGTGAAACCCAGCTCGAAACAGACCGACGTCTGATTGCAAAGCGGGTCTCTGTGCTGGAAAACCGGCTTCGGAATTTCGAGAAACACCGTGCAGTGGAACGTCGCTCCCGTCTGAATGTGCCGGTCGTGGCCTTGGTTGGGTATACCAATGTCGGCAAATCCTCGCTGTTCCAGGCCTGGACAGGGGCGCGGGTGTCCGTGGCGGACCAGCTGTTTGCCACTTTGGATCCGACGTGGCGACAGGTTCGCCTGCCGTTTGGAGCCACGGCGGTTCTGGTGGATACGGTGGGCTTCATCCGGGATCTGCCCCACGAGCTCGTGGCGGCCTTTCAAACCACCCTGGCGGAAACTCGCTCCGCCGACCTGATTCTTCACGTGATCGATGCCGGCGCCGAGAACAACCGCCGTCAAACCGAGGTTGTTGAAGAAGTGCTGGCCACCATTGGCGCACAGTCGGTACCCCGCATTGAGGTCATGAACAAGATCGACCGGGTCGGTGGCTGTGCAAAAATTGAACGGAACCCGGAAGGTCTGCCGTCACGGGTGTGGATTTCGGCGCGTGAGCGTAAGGGATTGGACCTTTTGGCCGAGTCCGTCTTGAGTTTTGTGGAACTTCCAGCGCAGTGGGGCTATTTGGAACTGGAGGCGAAGGAGGGCGCCCTGCGCTCGGCACTGTACCGACTGGGTGCCGTCCGGTCTGAGCAACAGAACCGGTCCGGAACGCTCGAGATGCTTTTGTGCCTGACCGGAGTCAGCTGGAGGCGCCTGGCCCACCGTTTTCAGATTCCGTGCAATCGATTTGTCGAAATTTCGGAACCGAATCCGGAAACTCTCGCCGAGACGGTAGTGGAGCTTTAGATGTCGCTGGATGAACCACCTCCAGAACATGATCCCTGGAAAGATGATGGACGTTCAGAACTCGACGAGTGGATCCGACGCGCCAAGGATGCACTTTGGCGGGGGTTCAAACGGAGATCACCGCGGACTGTTTCTTCCTACCGGCGCCCACAGTGGAGACGTTCGCTCCCGTGGGCGATCGCATTGCTTTTGGGAGCCTGGCTCGCGTCTGGTCTGTCTTCCGTGATGCCCGGCCAAATAGCGCTTCTGTACGCGTTCGGATATCCCGTTCGAGAAGTGCACCAGGGAAATTTCTGGAATTGGCCGGCCCCATTCGGCCGTGTAATTTATAAGGATCCGGTCAAGCAGCATTCCCGCTATGTGGTGTTCCATACGTTCACACAACGGGGGTCCCCGGTTCTGGTCACGATCCATTATCGTTACCAGAAAAATCATCCACGAGCCGCAATCCTCTTTGCGACCCACCCCGGACTCTGGCTCAGGGGCCTACTCATGTCGGCCTTGACCCGATGGTCGGTCGCCAACGACCGGCTGGTGCGGTCACCCCGTGAGCCGCAGCGTCAACCCGTGAGGCCGTCGGCAGCGCGTTTACGCAGGCGATTGAACCAGATTTTGTTGAGAGAACGGACAGGTCTGGTGCTGATGCACTTGGGAATTGCAATCGCGCCTGGCCGTGTTGCGAGAGCGGCCTGGAAAAAATGGAAGCAGCGTACTGCGGACGAGCAAGCAGATGCGCGAACTCTCAAGCACGAACTGGATTCCATGCTGGCTCGTCAAAAACTCGAGGCGTTGCAGAAAGAAGGCCGGGTCGAGGTCCGGATCCAGCGTTGGATCGGGCGGGCCAAGATCTTGGTTGCACGGTTTCATGCGTTGCTTCCGGTTTACCGGGAACATCCCACCCTGGTTCGGCAGACCTTGATCCAGGCGCTTTATGGGAAGCCGCATCTGACGGCTCCCCCGGGCACGCGTCAGCCCGGATCCGACTCCATCGATCAGCCCAACCGGGACTTGGGCGGGGCCAAACCCCATGTGTATCCGGCGCAGGGCCGAGCATGAAGTATCTGTCGAGAGTGACACTCGTCGCCCTGCTCGGTGGTGCCGTCCTCATCGGGTGGGGGAGCTACTTCCTTTATCCTTGGCAAGTGGCGGTGATCAAGGGGATGAACGGATCCCTTCAATTGGTGACCCAGACCGGATGGCACTGGCACTGGCCACTGCTCGAGTCGATCCATCGGATGGACCGGCGTCGACAGGTTTATATGAGCCCCCTGATTCCGTGGCCGGGTTCAGGCAAGTCCAAGGTCCTCGCCCGTTTTCTGGTCTCTTGGCAGATCAGTGACCCGGAACGGTATGAACAACGGGTGGACAGAGAAGCTTCTGCGATGGCCAAAATCCTTGCGGAGCTGAAAGTCGCCCTGAAAACATCCAGTCGTTCGGTTCACGCGGTGAATGACCCCGTCTCCTTGCCGTCAGTCCGACCCGATTCCCTGAATGCGACCCTGTCGCAGGATGGAATACGGATAAGCCGCCTCCAGTGCGTGGGCCTGCAACCGACGGCTCACCAAGCGGTGATTCGCGAAGGGCGCGCGGCAAGGAAATGGCAGATTGCCCTGACCCGGTTGAAGAAAATGCTTCGCGAGAAGCTGGCCCGGATCCGGGCATCTTACGAGAAGCGACGAATGGCGGATCGACTCCGGGAGGCGGTGCGAGTGGGGCGCACCATGGCGAGGGGGTTGTCCAAAGTGGCGCTCATTGAAGCACCAGCCCGCCGGATGGATCGG
>JAKARN010000100.1 GCA_021828425.1 Pseudomonadota bacterium
GGGCAAACGCGACCGGGCGGCCAGATCGTCGAGCCAGCTCAGACGCAACGACGCATAGACGACACTGCGAACGGACCGACCCGCGGTGATGATCGGGGTGGCGAAGACCACCATGGGGGTGTGGATCACCCGGCCGACTTGAAAGGAGCCCACCACATGCCGCCTGCCCTGGATCGCTGCCTTGAAATAAGGACGGTCCCCGAGATAGACCCGGCTCTTTAACGGAACTGCACTGCAGTGGAGATCACCCCTCCGGTCGATCACGCCGATATTGGCAAGAGACGGGTTCCGGGCCAGGATCCGGGCGAGGAAACGGTGGCAGATCAGGGGAGATCCGGAGCGGACCGTGGGAACCAGGGCCAGCGTCGCGGTGAGGTTCCGGGTGAGCTCGATGACCTGTGCATAGCTCGCGGAGACGGTTCCGGCCAGAGACAAGGTTTCACGATGCGCCTCATGGATCGCCTCGACCCGGTTTTCCTCCCTGGAATGGATGATCACGGCCACGGCCGGCATCACGGCCAAAAGCACAAGGATCATCAATCGCGCCCGCAGGCTCTTCATGGCAGGACGGCCTGGCACCGGGCGCGTCGCTTCACCGGAAACCCGGGCCCCCTGCGATCAAAAGCGGGCTCGCACCCCGTGCCCGAACCGGGGTTCGATCACCTGGAATCAGGGTCTTGAGCCCCGAGGGACGGATGCTCACAGAGGCGCAACCGGCGGGGGGAGAAGGCTCTGGATCCCGGTGAGGTTCCTGAGAGTTTTCGCAGGCATCTCTCGTCCCTTGCTGGCCAGTTTCAAAAATAACCTTTTGGATCAGGAGACGTCAAGCTGGGATTGCCTGCCGGTTCCGGAATCAGGTCCGGAGCAGGACAGGAAGAGATCCAGCGCCAGCGCACGTCACCCCGTTGTGCCCACAGGACCATCCATGTTCACTTCCCGGGCGGGTCGGGAGTGTTAGGATGAATCCAGTCAATTGAGGATGTGGGCACAGCTGTGAGCGGATGCACTCCCCGGGCTGGCACTCCGCCACCCCCACCGGTACACCACCCCGGGTGGGGGGCGTGCACGCTGGTCGCTCTCCTCCTCTGTACGTCCCCGGTCCGGGCCGACATCCTCACCCGGGCGAGAATGCTGGTTCATGATGGCTACGGGCATCGCGCCCGCGCACTCATCAGGCCCCGCCTGGTCCCGGGCCCTGCCGGGGGGACACTGCTCCGGCTCGACGCAGAGGCCCTCTTCCAGGACCACCACTTCCGCCGGGCCTACCGGGATGCCAAGACCCTGGTCCGGGAGGAGCCCCATGACGCGAAGGACTGGCTTTTTTACGCCGCCGCTCTCCTGGCAAAAAGCGCGAAGGGGGGATTTTTCTCCCTCCTCGACAACGCCAAGCGCATGCACCGGGCTCTCGAGCGGGCGGTCCACCTGGATCCCCGCGATCTCGGGGCGCGGTTTTCGCTCCTGGAGTATGACTCCGATGCCCCGGGGTTTCTGGGTGGCAGCGCACACGAGGCCCGGATCGAACTCCAGGCCATCGGGCGGGAGAACCCAGCCTATGGTCAGATGGCCCAGGCCGAGCTGGCCTGGGGAAAGGGCCACCGGTCGGTCGCCTGGTTGGAACTCCAGCGTGTGGTGGCCGGAAGACAGGTCCCCCACCGAGCCCCCCAGCTGCTCGCGCGTTACGCACTTGCCATTGCCATCCGCGACCGGAAGAAAAGAAAACCCGGAACCGTGATCCGGGCCGCCTTCCGGACGGCGTGGACCGAAACGCGACCGCTCGCCATCCGCAACCGGCCGCGGAGGCTCATCGACTTCTACCACCTGGGACTGATTTCAGCCCTCTCGGGGTCCCGTCGACAGGAAGGGATCGGTTTCCTCCGCAACTATCTCGCCGCAAAGATTCCGGATCCCGATCCGCCCAAGGCCTGGGCCGACTACCGCCTGGGTGAGATCGAAGCCGCCCTGGGGCATTCCAGCCATGCCCGTGGGGAATACCGGAACGCCCTGGCCGGTGCCGACCGGATGCCCCCTTTCCTGAAACCCAAACGGCTGATTCTGCGGGTCAGGCGGGCGCTCAAGAACCTCCCGCGTCCGCCGGCCCGGCCGACTGGATCGGGCCCTCCCCCGCCGGAACCAACCCCCAACGCTCCATGATCCGGTAGGGAGGACCCGGGCGGGAGCAGGCCATGCAGAAGTCCGTGACCGGCCAGTCGATGGGTTCGATCAGGCAGCCCTCCCGGGCCGGGGGTCGCGAGAGGCGGGCGATCGTGAGGTGGGGGACGAAGGCGGAGGGGGCCGGAACCGGGACCGCGGCTCTCTCGAGTCCGTCCCGGAGCCGGCCCACCAGTCCGGTCAGTGCCTCCGGCACGCGGGACGCAGCCAACCAGAGGGTTTTCGAGCGGGGGAAAGACCCGAAGCGGTCCAGACGGAGCGTGAAGCCAAAACCGGTGAGCCCCTGGGCCACGGAGATGGCCTCTCTCCTTTCCCCGTCCGGGAGCGCGCCCAGGAAGACGAGGGTGAGGTGAAGGTCTCCTGCACTCGGGGTTCTCCGTACCCGGGCTCCCATCGGCTCCGTCCAGGACGGGATCCGATCGTGGATGGCCCGCGCCCGGATGGCAGCCGGCCAAAGCGCAAAGAAATAGTTCGGCTCCGATTTCACGAGCATCCTCCCCCAGGGCACCTCGGGTCGACCCCTTCCCGCGGGAAGAAAACCCATCACGGGCTCTGGACGAGTGATTGCGGGAACGTCTGTCAGGCGCGCCCGCAGGAACGGGAGGGGCAGACCGTCGCCCGTCCCTCCCCCGCACGGTGGGCAAGATCCCCCACCTCCCTTCCATCCCCAGCGGAAGAAAGAACCCGGGCAACGCCTCTCAGGTCCGCACTTTCCTCCGCATCCGCACCAGGAACAGTCCAAAAGTCAGCAGCAGAAGATCGGGTAAACCAAGCCCCCCACTTCCCGAACTTGACGGAGGAGAACTTCCGGAACCCACTGTGACCTGGCTCAGCGCCGTGCCGTTCGTGCTCACCGGATCCTCCTGGTTGCTCGTGACCCCCGCCGCATCGAACCACGTTCCCGCAGTCTCCGCCTCGAGAGTAAAGCTGGGTTGCCAATGAGCACCGGGCAAAAGACCCGCCAGCGTGCAGCTCACGCTCTGTCCGCTCATCACGCAACTGCCACCATCGGGATTATCGCCAACTGCCTTGAGCCCTCCCGGCACCGCCTCGGTGAGCACAACCCCGGTCGCCGTGACGGACGGATCGGTATTGGTCACGACAGCACCCAGCGTCACGTCATTGCCGGGCATCACACTCGCCGGGGTCGCAGTGAGCGCCAGACCCAGATCCACCTCCGGAATCTGGTAGAAATACGCCTCGCCCGCATTTGAGAAGCCGCCGACGGTGGTCTGCAATGCGCCGATGAAAAGAACCCGGCCATTGGCCGAGAGAGCCACGCCACTGTCCCCGAAGAGGTCGTAACTGGTTGCAGCAGGGTCCTGAAACACCTGGGCCAGGGTCCAGTTTCCAGTCGCATCCGACGTGTAGAGAAAAGCTTCCCCCGCATCAAACTGGCCGTTGACTGCGGCATCGGAGCCGACCAGGACGCTCGTGCCTTCCTCCGAGATGGCCACAGGGAACCCAAAATCATCGTTTGCCACATCCGTGGGATCGGGCAGGCTCGCCACGAGCTTCCACGTGTTGCCGGATTCGGCATAGATATAGGCCATGCCCGCACCCTTCTGGCCATTGACCGTAGCACCCTCTGCGGCAATGATGGCCACCTTGCCGTCGTACGAGAGTGCAAGGCAGGTGTACCCGAACTCATCAAACGCCGTGGCCGCCGGATCATCGAACTCATGGGATTCGACCCAGGTGCCGTTCGAGGTCAACGTATAGAGATAGGCCTTGCCGGCACCGGCCTGTCCGCTGACCGCGGCATCCGAACCGACCAGGACGTTCGAGCCGTTGCCCGAGATGGAGAGCACCGCGCCGAAATAGTCATACTTGGCGTCGTCCGGATCCGGAATCGCCGCAACCTGCTTCCAGGAACCGCTCGCATCGCTGTAAAGATAGACCTCCCCGGCTTCGGCGTGGCCATTGACCGTCGTGTGCCACGCCGCGATCCCGGCGGTTTGCCCATCACTGGAAAGCGACACATCGCATACACTGAACTGATCGCCCGCAGTTGCCTTGGGATCCACAAAGACATGGGATTCGACCCAGGTGCCGTTCGGGGCCAGCGTATAGAGATAGGCCTTCCCGGCATCGGCCTGCCCGTTGACCGCAGCCTGAGAACCCACGAGGGCCATGGTCCCGTTTCCGTTCAGGGCCAGATCGTAACCAAAGTCATCCGATGCCGCATCATCCGGATCGCTGATCCCCTGGACCGGGGTCCAGTGGCCACTGGCATCACTGTAGATGTAGGCCTTGCCGGCATCATTTGCGGTTCCCACGGTGGCGTACGGTGCCGCCACGAGGGCCGTCTCCCCGTCCGCGGACAGTACGGTACCGCTGTTGCAACCGTTCCCGAAGGTGTCGTTCGCGGCGGGTACCGGCTCGGTCACGGCCGTGACATCGCTGAAAATCCCGTTGCCCGCGCTCGCGCTCGCAGCCGGGCCCAGGGACGCAAAAAGAAGTGTCCCGGCCCACAGGATCCCTGCCGCAACAATCCGCCGCCGCCGTGTTTTTCCGGAACCTGAAGCTTGATGCCAGATACTGGATTTAGCCACCGGAACCCCCTGGCATCTCATGATGCCTTTAGTAGTTGTGACGGTTGCCCCCGCAGTTGTTGGTCGTAATCAAGGTCACTTGCGGGAGCCCATCGGGCGGATGTTATGCCCCCCCCGCCAGCCTGTCAACAGCCGTTTGGAAGGCCGCCCGACACCGCCCGACACTGACGCAAAGCAGTCATGTCCCCCTTTCAGCCAAAGGGGGACATTTTAGAAATGCCCGAAGGGGACATGACTGTTTTGCGCTAACACCCGGGCGGGTAGCTGTCGGATCCCGTGCCCACAGGGGTACCGTCGTCCGGAGGGGAAATATGGCGCCAATCGAAATCGACCGCTGGACCCGCAACCCCCCGATCTGGGCGAGTGCGGGCCACGTTTCAGAACTTACCCCGTGTGAGACGGGCGGGTGCCGCTCTTCTTGGGCAGTCGCGCCGAGTATCCCTGTCGGGCCAGGAGAGCCACGGCCTTCTTGTCGAAAGACACGAATGTGTCTCCCCCCCCACGTAGGCCTTCCTCGGCGATGACGGCATCCGCGAAATCGCCACCGTCCTCCAACATTTTCAATCCCGCCTCGATCAGCTCGTCATCCGCATGGACGTTTTCAGTCACGAGGAGTGTACGGATCGCGGATGCGATATCGGCGGCTGCCAGCCCGTGGACCCGATGCAGCACCCACACGAACTCGCAGAGGCATGGCAGGGACAGCACGATGACCGAGGCGTCCTTCAGCACCTGGTCCGCGGCGCGCGCCTGCTTGGGGTCGTCGCGCACGACGGCACGAACCAGAACATTTGTGTCGGGGGTGATCCTCATTTTTCGCCCGCCCAACCGCGTGTCGCCGCTTCGTTGATCTCCTCGATCGTGGCAACTCTCCGGGTCTTGCCTGCAAGCAGGCCGAGAAAGGCGTCAATACGCCCGGTCGGCCGAACCGCCCGCACCCGCAGTTCGCCACCCGGCAACTTGTAGAAAGCGATCCGCCCACCGGGCTTGACGCCCAGGTGGTGCAGCAGGTCCCGCTTGAGAGTGACCTGGCCTTTGGCGGTAACCGTTTGGGGAGTCATGGGAATGGCCTCGGGATGGATCTGGAGTGTAATGCATATATGCCTTACATTGCAAGGCATAATTACCTTACCGAAAAACCCCGCTCACACGGCACTCCAAGGGTGAGCCTGACCCGGGCATGGCTTTCC
>JAKARN010000101.1 GCA_021828425.1 Pseudomonadota bacterium
TGTGGGCGGCGTTGGCAAGTGTCCCAGCCCGAACAAAACCGCAGCCAGCAGATTCGCCATCCAGAATATCGTTGCCGTGGGTTTGCCTTCGGCGGTCTTGCTGACGAATCGGCCCAGCCAGACCAGGACCGACATGACACACAGCCGCAGCAAAACCTCCTCATTGATGCCCCCATAAAACGCGGCCAGCAATCCCTTCCAGGCGGCTGGCTGGGAAGTGGGCGAAAAAACCCGGGCCTTGCTTCCCAGCTCGGCCCTGAGCGCGGGGAGAAATCCATAGACGTCGATGGCAACGACGAGAGCGGATGCCACCACACCGGTCACGATGCTGGGAAGCAGCATCGCCTTGATCTTCCCGCCGACCGCCGCTCCATTCAATTTTGCCTCAAGGATCGGAAGTCCCAATCCCACCCGCCTGGCGGCAGCCAACCCGATAAAAATGGCGATGGCAAACAAGAGCGCATTTTGTAATATCTGGATGGAAATCAAGAGCGGCAGTGGCAGTGGCAACTTTCCTTGTGCAGGCATGGAGGATTGGAGTGCGAGCGAGTAGGGTACGATCGCGATGACACCAAAAACACAGGCGGCGAGCAGAATCCGGAAGATTTTCCATTGGAAGGGCTTGTTCATGGATGTCTCCATTCGTGCGCGTGTTGGGCGAGGGCTATATTTAGATATTTATCTAAATATATAAATATGTCAACCCCCCCCGTCATCCCAGTGGCTGGTCTGCCGGGTCTCGTGAAGCGCCGCATCGTGGAAGCGGCCCGATCGATGCCCCGTCTAGGCTCGCTGTCCCCTCGTTTTGATCATGGACCGGCCCCCGGGCCGCCCGACCCCGGATCCCGCGCGCGGGGTGCGTCCATCAAGCGTCCCCCACCACGGACGCAACCGGGTTGCTCGAGCCGGGAAAACAGGTGAAAAAACCCCCCGCCACCCGGTGGCGGGGGGAAAGACTAGGACCTGTTCCCTTCAGTGGGTTCCGGGGCGGGTTTCCGGAATGGCTTCGAAGGCGACCGTGGCACCGGTTGTGGCATCGATGGCCTGGCCGGTGATGACCCCGCGGTCATTGATGTCCTGGGCATCGGTCAGGACGAGGTCCGTGCCGGGTGCGGCCAACGCGTTGAGATTGGTCAGAACCCCCTTCTGCCAGAGAAAGGCATCTGCCGGAGCCGTGCCGCCGAAGGAGGCTCCCACCACTTGGCCACGGTCGTTGATCCCGAGTGCCTCACTGTACTGGTTGCCGGGGAGAACCCCGAGGTTGCAGGTCCCGCGGGTCACCTGTCCGTTGCACCGGTAGGGCCGATTGGACCAGTAGAAGGCCTGGAAGTTGGCACCGGCGAAGGTGGGCCCGTCGCCGGGCAGGTCGGAAAAGCCCACCACGTCCCCCGCGTTGTTGACGTCCATCGGGGTGTTCCAGTAGGACCCGCCCAGCGTGGGCAGGATCCGGAACACGCGGCCATGGAACCAGACCACCATGTGCTCGGCTGTTTCGCCGCCGATGGCTCCGCCGCACAAGCCGGAGATGCCCACGACCTCCCCCCTCTGGTTGATGGCGGTTGCAGCCCCGTCCAGGTCGCCCGGGACCGGCGGCAGTTCATGGGCCTGGTAGACACCGTCCCTGAGGGACCAGAGGACGGCTTCGAACTGGAGCACCTGGTTGTTGGCATTGCAGGTCGGGTCCTGAACCCGGTCCTCGGCCCAGCCCACGATCTGCCCCCGGTTGTTGACTCCGGTGGCGAATCCATCGTAGCCGCCCAGGGTCGGGAGCGCCGTCATCCGTCCCTCCCGCCAGACGAAACCCCGGCAGATGTCCTGGGTGACCGTGAAGAAGACGGCGAGGCCGCAGCTCCAGTCTTCATGCAGGGGATCGGGCCGCCCCTCCTCGGCGATGCCGACCACGAGGCCGTGGTCATTGTGATTGGGCCAGGCGACCGCACTGTTCGGGCCCCCGAGCGTGCCGAGCGGCGTGGGTCCTCCTCTCCGCCAGAGCATGGCCTCCATGACGGTATCTCCCGGCAAGGCCGAAAAACCCGCGATCCAGTCATGGGCGTTGATGCTCGATCCCTGGCTTACGGTTCCGCCCAGGGGATTGCCGAGATTGATGATGTGATAGGCGACCGGTGCCGGGGTTTGGGCCAGAATCGTTGCGGGCAGGACCAGCAAGAGGGCTGCAAGACCCAGGGACACCAGACGAGACAGGCGTTTGGGGTTCATGATCGATCCTCCGGATGTCGGGTGATGGATCGAGTCTAGGAGGCTTGACCTGCTTTGCTCGCCACAATCGGACCCCGATGACGGCAAGCCCGGAGGCTAAAGGGCCTTCCGGCCCCTTCCTTTCCGGCCCTGGGCGAAGGGGGTTGGTGTTCGGGCGTTCGGGGGCCCGGCCGGAAAGACCCGTGGCAGGCCGGAATCCTAGTGGTGGCAGGATCCGACAAAGCGGTCCGATAATGGCGAGCACGGGAGGAGCGAGCCTTTTAGGATCAGGATCCCGGATCGGGAGGTGCGTTCTTGGTACTCGAAGCCACGATCTGCGAGCAGGCCCGTCTGACGCGGGACCCGCGCTACGACGGACGCTTCTTCATTGGCGTGACCTCGACGGGAATCTATTGCCGGCCCATCTGCCCGTCCCCTCACGCGAGACGGGAGCATGTGTGTTTTTTCCCTTCCGCCGCCGCCGCCCAGGAGGCCGGTTTCCGTCCCTGTCTCCGGTGCCGGCCGGAGGTGGCCCCGGGGACTTCCGCCTGGCGCGGGAGTTCGGAGATCGTGCGCCGGGCGCTTCGACTCATTTCGGATGGTGCCCTCGATACCGGGGAGGTGGGGGGATTGGCTGCCCGGGTCGGTGTGAGCGCTCGCCACCTGTCCCGACTGTTCATGCAGCACCTGGGCGCCCGGCCCATCGCGGTGGCGCAGGCTCGCCGGCTCCATTTCGCGAAACAGCTCATCACCGATACCGGCCTGCCGATGAGCCAGGTGGCCCTGGCCGCCGGGTTCGGGAGTCTCCGGCGCTTCAACGCGACCGTGCAGAAGGCCTACCGCAGGACGCCCACGGAGCTCCGCCATCTCGGCCGGGGCGAGGCGCCAAAGCGCGATGCGGACGAATACGTCTTTCATCTGGCCTACCGTCCACCCTATGACTGGGATGCCTTGCTCGTCTATCTCGCCGCCCGGGCCACGCCGGGCGTCGAATCGGTCCGGGACGGATGGTATCGCCGGAGTCTCCGGCTCGAAGGTCAGGCGGGTTTTCTGGCCGTGGGGCCGAGCGGGGGGCTCCATACCCTCGAGATCCGCATCCGGATCCCGGATCCGTCCCTCCTCATGGAAATCGTCTCGCGCGTCCGGACCATGTTCGATCTTGCGGCGGATCCCGAGATCATCGCCCGCCACCTGTCCCGTGATCCCCTGCTGGCTCCCCTCGTCCGGCGTTATCCGGGGCTCCGCGTGCCGGGGAGCTGGGATGGCTTCGAGATGACGGTGCGAGCCATTCTGGGTCAGCAGGTGAGCGTCCGCGGGGCCACGACCCTGGCCGGACGCCTGGCCGAACAGTTCGGCGCCCCCCTTGCACCCTCCATGATCGAGGGGGTCTGCCGATGTTTTCCGGACGCGGCCAGTCTGGCCGGTGCGGAAATCCGGGGGCTTCCGGATTCGCGGCGGCGCGCGATCCAGGCCCTGGCGCGTGCCGTGGCCGGACGCCGCATCGTGTTCGATGCGGCGCTCACGGGTGGCGAGTTGCCCGAATGTTTCCGGAACATCAACGGGATCGGGGATTGGACCGCGCAATATGTGGCGATGCGGGCTCTCAACGATCCGAACGCCTTCCCGGCCGGTGACCGGGTGCTGCGGCGGGTCGCGGGAGGGGGGAGGTTGCTGACGGAGCGGGCCCTGGTCAAGCGGGCCGAGGCGTGGAAGCCCTGGCGGGCCTATGCGGCGATGTATCTCTGGCGGAGTGCGGCCGGGGACGGGCCGGGGCAACGGGTGCCGGTTGAGGCTACCAGATCGACGGTGCCCAGTTCTCCTCCTTCCCGCCCTTGAGTGCTCCCACCCGGATCACGGTGGGGCTCACATAATAATAGGGTGGCACGGGAAGGTTGAGGGGGGCCGGCGAGCCCACGAGCACGCGACCCGCAAAGTCGTACATGGAGCCATGGCACGGGCAGTGGAAACCGCCCTTCCAGGAAGGGCCCAGGGAGCCACCGGGTTGGGGGACGTAGTCCGGGATGCAGCCCAGGTGGGTACAGATGCCGATCAGGACGAGATACTCCTTCCGGATTGATCGCCAGTATTGGTAGACCCCGGAGGGCATTCCCGGCGGTTGCTGGGGCTGCCGGTTGTGGGGGTCTTTGAGGACCGAATCCATGCCCGGGAGGATTGACAGCTGCTCGGGAGTCCGGCGCAGGACCCAGGCCGGCTTGTGACGCCAGAGCACCGTGATGAGCTCAGCCGGCTTGATCTTGCTGATGTCGATATCCACCGGGCTGCCGGCTGCGACTGCTTTGCGGCTCGGGTTCATCGATCCGATGAAGGGGATCGACGCCGAGGCGACGCCGATGGCGCCGAGCACCGTGCTTGCGGAGATGAGGAAGCGGCGACGGCTCTGGTCGACGGCGTCACCGGTCTCTTCCGGGGTGGAACGGGCTGCGGGCTCGGGCGGGTTTTTCACGGGCGGGCTCCTCTGGGCTCGGTGAACCGGGGGAGATCCGGTCGACCTCAATTATACCCGTCCGGGCCCGGAGATGATCCGCCGGGCCCTCACGAGGCGGTGCTGGAAGACCCAGTACCCAAAGGTCGAAGGGCGTGTGTCCCATTCCTGCTGGCACACGCGCCAGGATCGCGAGGCTCCCCGGCCAATCCCGTCGGGTTGTGGGTATCGGTTGTGCGGGGAGCCCCATGATTCCAGGGTCCACACCCGGGTTGGCCGTCTTGCGTGGACCGGCTGATGCGAACCGAGAAGTGCGAGGTCTACCTGACGGGCTCGTCGGCGCGCATGCTCTCCAAAGAGATCGCCACGCAGATGCAGGGGCGGGCCTTGTCCTGGGAGATGTTCCCGTTTTCGTTCAAGCGGCGGTTACTGGTTCAAAAGGCGTTCGGCGAATATTGGGAAACTGGAGGATTCCCGGAAGTGCTGGGCCTGCCGCGCCAATTGCGTGTCAAGACGCACCAGGAATACTTCCACGCCGTGCTTTTCCGTGACCTGATTGAACGCCATGACGTGGCCCACCCCAAAGCCGTGGCCGATCTGGCCCACTGGCTGGTGGACAACATCGGCGCGCCCCATTCCGTCAACCGGTTGACCCGGTATCTGCAATCACTGGGGCACAACGCCCCCAAGTCGGCGGTGTCGAATTTCCTGGCGTGGTTCGAGGATGCCTATTTCTTGTTTAGCGTGCGGATTTTCGACGCCTCCCTGGCCCGCCGCCACACCAACCCCAAGAAGGCCTACTGCGTCGATCATGCCATGATCACGTCGGTGTCGTCGGGGATTCTGCTCAACTCGGGGCATCTCCTGGAAAACCTGGTTTACACGGCGTTGCGGCGAGTATTCCCGGAGATTTTTTACTATAAAACGGCTGACGGTCGGGAGGTCGATTTCATCGTGCGATCAGGTTCGCGGTCCCCAATCCTGACCCAGGTCTGCGCGTCGCTCGCTGATCCGCTGACTCGCAAGCGCGAAGTGGCGGCGCTCAGCGAGTCCATGACGGAGTTGTGCGTCAAGACGGCAATCATTGTGACGCGGGCCGAAGATGAGCGGATCGCAACCAACGCGGGGATCATCCATGTCGTTCCAATCTGGAGGTTCTTGCTGGAATTGCCGGAGTCGAAGGAATAGTCGCATGCGTTTTCTTCTAGATCG
>JAKARN010000102.1 GCA_021828425.1 Pseudomonadota bacterium
CCCGACAGAACGACATGGTGCTCATGACGCAGAAGCGCGGTGGATGCATCAAAGGCATATCCCGTGTAATGGCTGTCGGGGCCGAGCCGGATCGCACTCAGGCTCGCGGCTTGCGTATTGCCATCTCCGGTCTGTTCTAGGTAATGCGTCAGCGCGGCATCCGGCGCGAGCAGGATTTCAGTGACGGTGTTGACCCGCTGGGGTTGTGATCCGGGCGGCGCCGACCGATCCGGCCGGGGCTCGAATCCCCAGCGATGGCGCTCGATCACCGAGGCTTGGGACCCTTTGCCAAGATGGATCAGCACACGGGGGAAAAGGTGCCGCACCCCCGTTTCCGAACGGCACGCCGGATCAGTCGGGTTGCGGGTGCTGAGAACGATTTCGATGGGTTCGTGAACCACGAGACCATCGGGTATTTCAAGCAGGAGGCCATCTTCGAAGGCCTGCGTATTCCACTCACTGAGTACACGCCCGGAAGCCCGGGCCACTTGACCGACCCAGGGGAGCAGGAGATCAGGGGCTTTTTGGAAAGCCTGGCGGAATGACAGGGCCCGCCAGCCGGATCTGCGCTTCGGAACCTGGATAACCGGACGCAGCGACGTCGGAGGGGTATCCGCCGACCACTCAAACAGCCGGGTTCGAGTGTATTTCCATGACTCGTCCCGTTTTGTCTGGAGAGCCGGCTTGGCCCGGAGACCGGAGCACCAGTCTTCCCAGGACAGCCTCTGATCCAGAGGCTTGGGTGCCCCCCCGGGCTCCAAGGGGGCATTCATGCGCGTTGCTCCTTAAGCAGCCAGTCATAACCCCGTTTCTCGAGCATTGGGGCGAGGTCAGCATCACCGGATTGGACCATCCGGCCATTGATGAGAACGTGAATCCGGTCCGGGCGGAGGTGGTCCAGCATGCGCTGGTAGTGCGTCACAAGGAGAAACGAGCGTTGGGAATCCCGCATGGATTCGATCCCATGGGCTACCGTGCGCAGTGCATCGATGTCCAGCCCCGAATCGGTTTCGTCCAGAAGCGCCAGGCGAGGTTCCAAAAGACGCATCTGCAGAATCTCGTTGCGCTTTTTCTCGCCGCCCGAAAAACCCTGATTGACGGCTCGCTCGAGCAGTTCCGGTTTCATTCCCATCTGCTCGAGCGCAGAGCGAGATCGTGACAGGAAATCCAGCGCATCCCATTCGGGCAATCCCCGAGTTTTCCGGATGGCGTTGACGATGGTCCTCAGAAAAAGGGCATTGCCAAGACCGGGAATTTCAACCGGGTACTGGAAAGCCAAGAAAAGCCCCCGGTGGGCGCGCTCTTCCGTCTTGAGCGCAAGCAGGTCTTCTCCCGCAAAACGCACCTGGCCCTGCCGGATCGTGTAGGTCTCGGATCCCGCAAGCGTCTGGACCAGGGTGCTTTTCCCGGAACCGTTCGGCCCCATGATGACGTGCATTTCGCCGGCTGGAACTTCGAGATCGATGCCCTGGAGTACCGGCCGGTCACCGACCGACACATGGAGATTTTTAATTTCAAGAAGATTCATCCCACCGCTCCTTCGAGAGTCACGGACAACAGTTTCTGGGCTTCTACGGCGAATTCGAGCGGCAGTTTGAGCAGGACATCCCGGCAAAACCCGTTGACGATGAGACCGGTTGCTTCCTCTTCTGTCAGTCCCCGTTGCCGACAGTAAAAAAGTTGAGCAGCCGAGATTTTTGAGGTGGTGGCCTCGTGCTCGGCACGGGCCGATGCGTTTTCCACCTCGATCACCGGAAAGGTGTCGGCCCGGGCATCCGAACCGATCAACAGGGAATCACACTGGGTGTAGTTACGGGCCGTCTGGGCCGCCGGCCCCATCCGGACGAGTCCCCGGTAGGCATTGTGACCATGTCCGGCCGAGATACCCTTGGACAGGATGGTGCTCCGGGTTCGACGACCGAGATGGATCATCTTGGTTCCGGTATCGGCTTGCTGGTAGTTGCGCGCCACGGCAATTGAATAAAACTCGCCCACACTGTCATCTCCCCTCAACACACAGCTTGGATATTTCCAGGTGATCGCGGATCCGGTTTCGACCTGGACCCAGGAAATATGGGAACGGTCGCCTCGGCATTCCCCCCGTTTGGTCACAAAATTGTAGATACCCCCTTCTCCCCGTTCATTGCCGGGATACCAGTTCTGGACCGTGGCATAGCGGATCTCGGCGTCTTTGAGGGCAACGAGCTCGACAACGGCCGCGTGCAGCTGGTTCTCGTCGCGCATGGGTGCCGTGCAGCCCTCCAGATAGCTCACGCTGGCGCCTTCATCGGCAATGATCAGCGTACGCTCAAACTGTCCGGTTTTCGCGGCATTGATGCGGAAATATGTCGACAGTTCAAGCGGGCATCGAACCCCCTTGGGAATGTAGACAAAAGAGCCATCTGTAAAGACGGCCGAGTTCAGTGCCGCAAAGAAGTTGTCGCCGGGTGGAACGACGGTTCCCAGATAGGTTCGTACCAAATCCGGATAATCCCGGATGGCCTCAGAAATCGGACAGAACACCACACCGGCCTGAGCCAGGGTTTCTCGGAAGGTCGTGGCCACCGAGACGCTGTCAAAAACCGCATCGACAGCAACGCCTGCGAGAGCGGCCCGTTCGTGCAGGGGAATTCCCAGCTTTTCGTAGGTCTCGAGGAGCTTGGGATCGATGTCTTCGAGCGAACCGACGGAAGGGCGGGATTTCGGCGAGGAGTAGTAGGAAAATCCCTGGTAATCAATCGGGTCATAGCGAGCGATGGACCAGTGGGGTTCTTTCATCCGTTGCCAGCCGTGAAAGGCAGCCAACCGCCAGTCCCTCATGAAATCGGGTTCCTGCTTGATGGCCGATAAACGCTGGATCATGGCCTCATCCAGACCAGGCGGAAAGGTCTCCTGCTCAATGTCGGTCACAAATCCGGCCGTGTAGTTCCGCTGAATCAGGGACTCCAGGTTCTGGGATTCGGCGCTCAAGGGCTGGGGCTCCGTTTACGGGTGTTGACGTCGGAAACATCGGTCGATCCGGACGGCCGGGACGGAGAAGAGACCGAGCGGATCGAGGAACGGTAGAGGCCTTGGGCGGTCAGGTCCTGCAAGGTGATTTTCGACAGCGCCTCGCGCAGCACCTGGTTGATCCGCTGCCAGGGCGGACTCACCGCACAAAAACCCTCACGATCGCAGACATGGGCCGCGAGTCCACACTCAATGACGGCCACCCGGCCTTCCAATGCTTCCAGAATTTCAAGTGCTGTCATGGTACTGGCCGGTCGGGCCAGACGGTACCCACCATGAGGGCCGCGTTGGGACTCAAGCAGATGGGCACGGACCAGCATTTTGAGCAGCTTGCCGACCGTGGCATAGGAAAGATGGGTTTCCTGCGACAGTTCGGTTGCCGTTTTCCAGGGAAGGTTTTGCCGATCCATGGCTGCAAGCAGCACGGTTCCATAGTCGGTCAACTTGCGGATGCGCAACATCGAAATGGCCCCAACTCTTCACCAGATCGTACAAGACTATTTTAGTCCAAATAACGGAAGAGCGCCACAGTCAAGGCGAAGAGAGGAGGGCATGGAGTGGCGGGGGCACACGCCTGAGATCCTGGATGACCGCGGGCCGTCCATGGGTCGGCGGATGATGGACGGCGTGGCCGGTGGCCCCAATCGGTTTGAGTGGGTGAGGGCAAGCCGGCTGTAGCTCCGGATGTTGTCTCGGGCATCTGCTCATCAGGCGCCCGTGGAATCCGAGGCCTTTCCTTGGGAGATGTTTTTCGGATAACCCTGAACACCCGGTTACCGGGTGCCGATTTCGTGGATGTTTATCCGAATTCCGGAAAGTCCCAGATCTCAGGGTCAGTGCAAGCCCAGGACGGCAACTCTTCGCCCGCGATGAGGTGATGGGTGTAAAGCGAGGCCAACTTGGAAAAACGGGCATCCTGAACACCCAGGCCATAAAGCAGGGCCACACTGGCTGCATCGGCAAGGATGCGGAGTCGGTTTTTCGCTGACCACTGGAGCGCCGCCTCCGTTTCGGTCCCCATCCCCTCCACCGTTTTACGGACTTGGGCCCAGGCGAGTCGGGCTTCCGGCGTGTGCGCCTCGTCCAGGGCGGTTCCCAGCCATTCGAGGAAGGGCTCATGCGCTTTTTTCTTCCGAATGACCTCGAGGAGTTCCAGGGCCTGGATGTTGCTCGTCCCTTCCCAGATGGGAGTAATCAGGGCCTCCCGGTGCCAGCGGGCCACAGCGAACTCTTCAAGAAAGCCCAGCCCGCCAAACAACTCCATGGCCAGTGCAGTGATCCGGCTGGCATGTTCAGCCGTCCGGTTCTTGGCAAGATGGCTCCACAGCCGGGCCTGGTGGTAGGGCAGCGGGTACGGGGGTTTCGACTGCCAGACCTGGTCGAACTGGCTGACAGCCATGAAGGCCAGAGCCAGTCCACCGGCTTGCCGGACACGCATTTCGGCCAGGTCCCGGCGGACCAGGGGATGACCCATGATCGTCTGGCCGAAGGCTGATCGTCTCCGCACCCGGAACTGGGATTCAAGCAGGGATTTCGCGGCGATCCCCATGCTGGCAATGGCGTTGGCGATGCGGGAGACGGTCAGAACCTCCATCGTGTAATAGATCCCTTCTTTCGGATCCCCGATCAACAGGGCTTCCGCATTGACGAGCTCGACCTCTCCTGAGGGCACAGCGCGTGTGGCGGACTTGTTCTTGAGGCGGCGGACATGGAAGTTGAGGCTGCCATCCGCAGTGAGACGAGGCAGGAGGAAAAGGGCGAGACCCTTGGCGCCCGGGGGGGCACCTTCGGGGCGGGCAGTCGTGAGCGCCCAGTCGGTCAGCCCTGCACCACTTGCAAAGTACTTGTCTCCATCGTGCAGCCGCCAGTTCCCACGGGAATCGACGACGGCACGGGTCCGGTTGGCCCCGAGGTCGTTGCCTCCCTGATTTTCGGTCATCCAGGTGGCCCCCCAATACTGGCCGGACAGCAATTTTTCCTTGATGGACGCCAGTTGGGGAGCATATTTGTGGAGCGCATACGCGGTTTGCCCGGTGATCGTCAGGATGCAGTACAGACCGGGGTCAGCCAACAGATAGCCCAGTGCAAAGTGGTGCTGCCATGACCCACCCTGATAGGGTGGCAGCAGAATAGAGGCCAGTTTCGGCAGGATCCCGGCCTCGACGGGCGACAGGCGAACTCGGTCGATGCGCTGTCCGTCGAGATCGTGATGAATCAGGACCGGCGGGCTTTCCTGGTCAATGTGGTAGGCGGCCTGATAGATTTCCCGGCCACACCAGGCACCGAAGCTCTGGAGTTCTCCCTGATGGTCCGGATAGGCGGGCCAGCAGTACGGGAGGATCGCCTGCAGGTCGGCATCGAGCAGGAAATGGTTTTGGCCGAAAGCGTAAGAAAGGTGTTGCATGCTTGACCCCAAACTAGCCTGTTTCACAGCATAGGCCAAACCCGGATCTGCCTGCTCGTCTCAGCCGTCCGGATAACCATGGCATAATGCGCCAGGCTGTCTTCCACATTCTTCCAGCGACCTTAATCAAATTACATGATCGACATCAAGCTTCTGAGACAGGATCCTGGTGGGGTCGCATCGCAGCTGGCGCGGCGTGGATTCCGGATGGACATCGATTGGTACATCAGCCAGGAGGCGGAACGCAAGATCCACCAGACGAGTCTTGAAGAACTGCGCAAGCAGCGCAATGAAGGTTCGAAAAGGGTAGGTGAGCTCAAGTCCATGAAATCCGAGCCCCATGAGCTCGGCGTGCAACTTGAAAAATTGGCCAAGCTAGACCGGGAACTCGTCGATGCCGAACAGGCTTTCCAAAAGCTCAGCGCAAGCCTGGAGGCC
>JAKARN010000103.1 GCA_021828425.1 Pseudomonadota bacterium
GCAGAGTATTTATCGATTGGGTCTGAGAATGAGCTCTGCTGGGTTTTCGCCGGTTTCGTGGGCGACCAGACGGTCCGGCCCAATGTCAACGAGGTCGATGACTGCCGCTATATCGAACCATTTGCCCTCGACCGTGAGATGGACTCCCGGCCGGAGACCTTTACCCCGTGGTTTCACATGGAGTGGAGATCACTCCGCAATGATTATTGGTCTATCCTGACGGAGCGGATCGTGGCATTAGCACAGGCCCCCGTTTCCTGAGCTGAACCGGTTTTGATGAGGTGAGATGATGAGCGTTCCTTTGATTCAGCAGTATCGTGTGGCCCGTTACATCCTCGGCAACCGCCTGAGGGGAGTCTCCCAGTATCCCCTGGTCTTGATGCTCGAGCCGCTTTTCCAATGCAATTTGGCCTGCTCCGGGTGCGGAAAGATCGACTATCCGGAGGAGGTCCTCAAGCGTCGCATGAGCGTGGAAGAAGCGCTCCATGCGGTGGATGAGTGCGGCGCACCCATGGTCTCGATTGCCGGGGGTGAACCCTTGGTTCACAAGGAACTGCCGGACATCGTGGAAGGCATCGTGAGTCGCAAGAAGTTCGTCTATCTCTGCACCAATGCAATCCTTCTGCCCAAACACATTGACCGGTTCAAGCCCTCGGTCTATCTCACCTTTTCCATCCATCTCGACGGCAACCGGGAACGGCATGATGCCTCGGTTTGCCTGGACGGCGTTTATGACAAGGCTGTGGCGGCCATCCGTTTGGCCCGGGAACGGGGTTTCCGCGTGACCGTGAATTCAACTTTGTTTCAGGGTGAAGGTCCCGAGGAAATCGCGGACTTCTTCGATAGCGCGATGAATCTGGGGGTGGAAGGAATTACGGTTTCTCCAGGCTACAGTTACGAACGGGCACCCAACCAGGACGTGTTCATGCCGCGACAGCAGAGCAAGAAGCTCTTTCGCGAGGTCTTCCGGATCGGGCAGGAACGCAAACGCCGGTGGGTTTTCAACCAGTCCAGCCTCTTTTTGGATTTCCTGGCTGGCAACCAGACCTATCAGTGCACCCCGTGGAGCAACCCGACCTACAACGTCTTCGGTTGGCAGCGACCCTGTTACCTCTTGGTCGGGGAGGGGTATGCTCCCACTTTCCAGTCGCTTCTCGAGGATACGGCATGGGATCGCTACGGCGTTGGACGAAACCCGAAGTGTGATAACTGCATGGCGCACTGCGGATTCGAAGGAACCGCCGTCAATGACACGTTCAGCCATCCCCTCAAGGCACTGCGGGTTTTTCTGCGCGGTCCGAGGACACAGGGTTCCCTTGCGCCGGAAGTCCCGATCGTCTATACGCCCAGCCATCCGGATCCGTTTTCCGTGCGGATTCCCATCTCCCAGATCAGAACGGAGGGCTCCTCAAAGGCCACGATCTGAGTGTGGCGGCCCCGCGAAGTCGTTGATCATGCACAAAAAAATAAGCGTTTCCCGAGGGTCCTGACGGGGTTTGGGCCCCAATTGGGAATTCCGGGGATGGGCGTTCCCGACGCAGTGTCTTGGGCGCAGAGTCGGGGAGTATAATCGGACGGCCTCGCCCGAGAAACCGTCCAGGCAGGGTGCGCCCACGGAACAGGGTCGGTTCTGCCAAGCAGTTTATAAAGACGGGGCAGCCCTCGTTCGCTTGCCGGATCTGCAAGTGATTGGTCTACTTTTGGGCAGCCCCGTGCAGTCTGCATCCGGGTTTGCCTGTGAGGTATCAAAATGATCTATCGCAAACACGCGCTCAAACTTGCCGGCGCCTTTTTATCTGCCGCCATCTTGGTTCCGGCTTGGGCGGCTCCCCATCATCCCCCCAAGACGTCCAAGGAATACAGTTACTGGCTCAAGCCCCATGAAAGTGTCACGTATGGCAGTGTGGTGGTCGGTGGGCACCGGATCAAGTACAAGGCCGTAGCGGGCACGCTCATCCTCAGAAACCGGAAACACCAACCGGCCATGAGCATGTTCTATGTCGCCTACCTCAAACGCGGAGTGAACCCCGCCGATCGCCCGATCACCTTTTTCTACAATGGCGGTCCGGGCTCCTCGACCATCTGGCTGCACATCGGTGCCTATGGACCGATCCGGGTCGTTACCGCGCCGGCGCCAAACCACACGCCGGCCGCACCCTATCGGCTGGTTCAGAACCACTACAGCCTGCTCAACGCGACGGACGAGGTTTTCATTGATGCTCCGGCAACCGGCTTCAGCCGCCTCTTGCCGGACGGCAATCCCAAGGATTATTTTGGCGTCGACCAGGATGGCCATGCATTCGCGAACTTTGTCGTGCAGTTCCTGACCCAGTTCAACCGCTGGAATTCGCCGAAATACCTCTACGGAGAGAGCTACGGGACTACACGCAACGCCGTTTTGGCCTGGATTCTTGAAAACGACAAGAACGTCGATTTGAATGGCGTGATCATGCAGTCCACGATCCTGAGCTTTGACACGAGCATCGACGGTCCCCAGCTCAATCCGGGCAACAACATGCCTTACGCGCTGGCACTGCCGACCTACACGGCCACGTCCTGGTACCACAAACGCCTTCCAGCCCAGGCCCAAGAGTTGCCGCTCCATGTGCTGATCAAGCGCTCGGAAGCCTATGCCATGCATGGGTACTTTGACGCGCTGAACAAGGGGGATACGCTGTCGCGATCCGCGGAGCAAGCCGTTGCGGAAAAACTCCACTACTTCACGGGTCTTCCGGTTCGCTACCTGATCCGGGCTGACCTGCGCGTCAGTGGAGGGAACTATGAACAGGAGCTCATGCTTCCCCTGGGTGAAACGACCGGGCGGCTGGATACCCGCTTTCTTGGACCGACCATGAACCCGCTGGCGGCCAGTGCCTACTACGATCCACAATCATCGGCCATCAGTCAGGCTTACGTCGCGGCGTTCAACTGGTACACCGAGAATGTCCTCAAGTTCGGTGGTGGACACTACTATCGACCGGTTTACTACGGCCACCTGCACTGGAATTTCAAGAACGTGGCTCCCTTCATGCACTTCCCGCAGTTCGTCCCGAACGTGATGCTCAACCTGGCTGCGGCGATGAAGTACAACCCGGATCTCAAGGTCATGGTGAACGGTGGCTACTATGATCTCGCCACCCCGTTCTATGCGGCCTGGTACCAGTTCGAGCAGCTTCCGATTTCCCGTAAGCTGGAGAAGAACATTTCGTTCTATTGGTACCATTCGGGACACATGGTCTACGTGAATCATCATTCCCTGATCACGATCCATGCAAACGTCACCCGCTTCATCGAAAAGACCGATCGCGTGCACTAAAGCTCGTCGCTGAGGACGGGGTCATGGGGAGCCCTTTGGGGCTCCCCAATTTTTTAATCTGAAGGAGGGGGGGCCCGGCGTGAGGGCATGGGGTGCCTCGAGTGATCCTGCGACCGGAAGGGTGGGTTTGGGTACAGGCTGTACTTTACATAATATACATTCTACGCATATTTGATCCACGGGCCGGTTTGACGATATACGGGCCAAGGGTATATATATTGATTTGAATTAAATCATGAGTGATCAGAGGTCTCGCATGAAATACCCCAAGACTCTGCTCCAGCTTATCGGTGTGGCCTGCCTGGTTTCGCTTTTGGCCGCCTGCAATGGCAGTTCGTCCAGTACCGGCACGATGAGCCTCGCCGTCAACGATACCCCGGTGGATGGCGCGCAGATGGTGGTTGTGGCTTTTACCGGTGTTGACCTCATGAGTTCGGGGAACCTGCAGTCTTTCCCATTTGCGACTGAACGTTCAATCAACCTTTTGTCACTGCAAGGCAGTGCCAGCACCCAACTGCTTTCTGGCGTTACCGTGCCGGCCGGCAACTATCAGTGGCTCCGGCTCGACATTGATCCCGCCAACTCCTACATCATTACGTCCACGGGGGCACGTTACCCGCTCAACATTCCAAGTGGCAGCCAGACCGGACTCAAGCTGGTGAGCGGTTTTACCGTGGATCAGGGCAGCCAGAGCGATTTTTTGATTGATTTTAATCTGCGTCAATCTCTGACCGAGTCCAGCTCGGGCGGCACGACCAGTTATCTATTGAATCCCGCCCTGCGACTGATCAACCTCGAAACGGCAGGATCTGTCTCCGGCACGGCAGCCAGTACCCTCACGATCAATGGCGAATCCATCAATAACACGGCATGCGATCCTGCGGTTTACGTGTATCCGCAGGGAACCACAGCCTTCAACGGTTTTGATGTCTCGGTTTCTGGAGGAACCACGCCCATTACCTCGGGGACACTTTCTCTGGATTCGAGTACAGGCTTGTACGATTACACGGTGGGATACCTTGCGCCGGGGACCTATGTGCTCGCCTTGACTTGTGCGGGTAACGATACGTCTGGAGCAACAAGCCTGGCGGTGATTCTGCCACAGGATGTGACGATCTCTGCCAACACAACGGCTACTGTCAACTTTACGTAGCCCAGGAACCATCTCGGCTCCCAAGACAAGATCAAGCGGCGTTTTAGGTGGTGGCCTACGCTGTGTTTGCTCTTGGGATTTAAGGAGGTAGGATGCTGGAACAAGTCAAAACCCGGGAAAAACTCTCGGCCACGCGTCTGCTCCTGGTCGAGGACAACGATGATGACCAGCAACTCATCTTGAGGTCCCTCAAGCAGCATCATCTGGACTTTGAAGTCCGAATCATCAATTCGTTGAACGAATTCGAGGTGGCCCTAGATCAAGACTCCTGGGATCTCATCCTCTGTGATTTTTCACTGAGGGCCTTCAACGCGCTGCACTGCCTCCGGCTTTACCACCAGAAAGAACTGGACATTCCCTTTATCTTGGTCTCCGGAACCGTGGGTGAGGAAACGGCAGTCGAGGTGATGAAAGCGGGAGCCCATGACTACATTCTCAAGGACCGCTTGAACCGTCTGGTGCCGGCCATCCAACGCGAACTCAAAGAGGCCTCTATCCGCAGGGCCCACCGGGCGGGGGAAAAAGCCCTTTACTCGATGACGCATTATGACGCCGTAACTGAGCTTCCCAAACGCGAATATCTGATCGAAAAAATGGAAGAACTGGATCCGGCTGATTTTCCCATGGGGGTAGGACTGATCCTGGTCGAAGCGGAAAACCTCCTGAACCTGCAACGCACGTTCGGCTACAGTACCTTCAATCAGGCGGCCCGTGCCATCGCCAATCGGCTTCGCCGCTCCACCCTGGATCCCCTGATCACGGCACGCATGGGAGACAGCGATTTTTCGATCATTCTGCGCCATACCGGGCATCCCCAATACCTTGGAGAGGCCTGCAACCAGGTCCTGAAGCTTTTCGGGCAGCCGATTGATATCGGGTTTTCGAAAGTCCATATTGACATCCGCATGGGCCATGTCGTCCATCATCCCCGTAAAGATGCTCTGGATACCAGTCTCCAGCACGCAGCCTTCGCGCTACAGCGATCCTATCTCGAGAATTCTCCCTTTGAGGGGTACTCGGCTCTTCAGGCCAGTGAGGCCTCTGAACTTTTGTTGTTGATGGGTGATCTGGCTTCAGCCCTTGAACATGGTCAAGTGACCCTTTACTACCAGCCGTATGTCCATCTCCAGGAAACGCGCCCGGCCGTAGCGGGAGTCGAAGGACTCGTCCGATGGCATCATCCCCGGAAGGGGCTGCTCCTCCCCCGGGATTTCCTGCCCACGGCCGAGCAGTCCGAACTCATCCAGCCAGTGACGAGAAGGGTCATCGATTGTGCGGTTCAGCAACAACGCGAGTGGATGAAAGATAACGCTGAGCCACTCGAGATTTCAATCAATCTTTCCATCCAGAACCTGCCCAGGAAGGATCTGGCGGACCAGAT
>JAKARN010000104.1 GCA_021828425.1 Pseudomonadota bacterium
GAGACAACGGGCCATTCTGATTGTTGACGAGGCCCAAGCTCTCTCGGTCGAAACGCTGGAACAAATCCGACTTCTGACGAATCTCGAAACCTACCAAGAAAAACTCCTCCAAATTGTTCTCGTCGGCCAACCAGAAATTGACGAACTTCTAGATGGAGCAGCGCTCAGGCCCCTTCGAAACCGGATCACAGCACGCTTCCATCTAGGACCGCTGACTGCCCGTGAAACATCCGAGTACATCACCCATCGACTGGCAGTTGCCGGCTTGGCCTCGACTCTGTTCACTCCAAGCGCCACCCGCTTGATCCATCGCCATGCCCGCGGATTTCCCCGCACCATCAACATTTTGTGCTCCAGAGCCTTACTTGCAGCGTACGTCACGGGAGACCGCATAGTGGGGCGAAATTTGGTCCACCAAGCTGCCCGGGAACTTTCTGGTCGTTCTACGCCAAGGTTCTGGTCACGCTGGCTCCGCCCTTCCTAAGGAATCGCCGACTTGTCCATCATTCTGGATGCACTCAGGAAGGCCGAGCTGGAGCGAAGCCACCGGGAAAGGGATTTCCTCTCGACACCTCCTGATCTTCGACCCCAGCGCAAGCGCGTGCACTGGTTCATTTGGGCAGTTGCTGGCGTGTTCTGTCTGATCCTGGGAGGATTTATCACCTCTGAGATTTCCACTTGGCTCCACCCTCACCCAGCCGTCTCATCGCCGGCTGCCCCCGTTCCACCCAGGCCTGTAGTTCGGAAAACTCGCACGAAAATAGGGTCTTCGACATCGACCGTCGGACATTCCACGCATCCGCACACGCGGACAATAGCGAGGCCTGCGCCTATTGAGCCATCGCACCAACCAAACGTTGCATATGAAGCGGCCAAGCCCGGTGTTCTACCCACCAACCTGGGCTGGCATATCCAGGTTTTTAGTTGGAATCCCAATCCCGCCCAACGCTTTGTTGTGATCAATATGCAAACCTATCGGGCGGGCGCATTGCTCCCGGGAAGGGTTCGACTCGTTCAGATCCTCCGTCAGGGAATTCTTATCCGAGACCGGAACCGACTCTACCTTTTTCCCCGCCCTTGAACCCGTGACGGGGCAGAGTCTGATCTTTGCCGTTAGCGCAAGAGAAAGCTCCTCCACTTCTGGTAATATCATGCTGATGATGAATAGAAAACCGACGCTTGCGGGCCGCCGGGGAGTGGGTTGTTTCCTAATTGGCTTGGCGGCTTTCCCCTGCCTGACCTGTGCCGTCGCGGCGGGTACTGTTGGCGTGCCGGGGTCTGGTGTACATCGGGGATTCCGAGAGGAACGCTCGGGTTTTATCCAAGGGCTTAGAAATACCCCCCGCACTTGGTTACGTCTTAAGCGCCTGACCCATTATTCAAGAAATGGAATCGCCCGATACGCCCTGATTTTCGGTACACCACCCGACTTATCCTCTTCAAACTTGAAACCGCTAACGGTTTTTATAACTCCACCTCTTAACCGTCCAGGCTATACCATCTCGATGGTTGCCCAAACCCTTTTCCGTCAGCTGACCAACCGCCAACTCAGGCACCATCTCCTCGGTCATCTAACCTTTGTCCTTTTTCTGCCCGATAGAACTGTTGCGCATGGAACTGGCGGCGGGCACGACGCCCGGATTCCGGGTCTTCGCAGCCCTTGGGATAACCAAGACATAGACTTGCTCAAGGCCCATTCGCAGAGGGTCCGGGACTGGCTCCGCTTGTTCCATCAGTGGAACCCAGATGTGGTGATGGAACTCGCAGGTACCGAAACCGCAAACTGGCGAGCTCAATGTCTTTTTGAGAGCGCGCCCGCTGCTCTCCTCCCTGCTCCGCTGTCTGATCTCTCCCATCGCCTCCGTTCCGAGGCCCGATCTACCTGGCAACAACACGATGTACAGGTCCGTACCTGGTTTCGACTACTCAACCCTGCAAGCCCGAGCCTTGGAGTCATCACGGAACGCGGTCAGCTCTCGGGTCCGGTTCCCTACAGTGCATTAAGCCGTACGCTAGCCTTTCGCTGGATCTGGAACGACAAGCCAAAGGGTCAGCATCTCTCTACAAAAATTTGGCAAACTTTGGATCCCTGGTTCGACCTCCTGATCCAGGATCGCTCCAAGATTCTCCGTGCCAGAGCCCAATCACGTACTAGCGGAGATGGCAAACCTGTCGTGGTCCATCTACCCCTGTCCGGGAAAATCGTACGTAAAGCAACCCCATTTCTGCTCCATACATACGCCTACGACGAAACTCTGAGCCCGATTTCTGGGACAGTCTGGGTCCGTTACAACAAGCATCAACCTCAGAATTACTTGGTTCCACGTTTTACTCGGCCGTTCCTGACCCTGAAGCAGTCCGGCATTTCTGGCTATCTCGTACCATCGGTTTTTGTTCGCGCAATACAAGCGCTCAAACGGAATGGAATACGAATGAAGATTTTGCACAAAGCTCGGACACTACGCGTCATCGTTGATCAACTGGGAAGGATCCGGTGGAGTATTCCACCACAGACTAGGACGCCCACCATCCGCTCCTACCAAGCACAACCAAGAATCCGTTTGCTTACCTACCCCGCGGGCTCTGCTTTTATTCCACTTAATCAAAAATATAGCGCCTTAGTCGCCGCTCTGCTTGATCCGAACAGCCCCTATAACCTCTTGTACCTTGGGTTTTTCCATAATCTTTTTGACCACCTCCCTCGCTTGCCTCAGGCTCGTTTGGAAACAATTGCCCGCCAGCTTCTCAGAACCCACCCGAAACTCGCTCGCGGATTTCTTCACCGGATCCTCGATCGCCGCTTTGCGGGGAACCCGCGCAGCCGTCTTGACTTCTTTTATCGGCACCTGTTCCGTGATCCCGTCTCCCGACATCTGTACCCCGTCGCCGAGTGGCCGGCCACATCTCAAGACCGGACACCACTGCCTACACCGTGAAAATCCTGGTTGCTGAAAGTTCGCGTCTGTTCCACCTCGCCTGGGAGCGCCTGATCCGGGATTTGGGGCAGGAACCGGTTTTTGCGACAACGGGGGAAGAAGCCATCCGGTGGGCACAAGAATCAGCCTGCCATACGGGACTGATTTCCCATACCTTGCCTGACATGGACGGGGAGCGTTGTCTCGCCCGCATCCAGCAGCTGGCTCCAATTCCTCTCTTCCGCCCGGTTGTGGTCACATCTAACCCGGACAGTTGGGGGATAGCGCTTATGAAAGAGCCGGTTTGGGAAGTGGTTGACCGACAGAACCTACCCGCCATCCGGCAGATCCTTGAAGATCGGATCCGGGATTACGCGATCCAGTCTTTCCTACCCGTTCTGTACCTTGACGATAGCCAAGTGGCGGCAAAGCACATGCAGAATCTGTTTGCCAAACTGGGGGTCACCCTCCACCACTTTCCAACCCCAAATGAGGCTCTCCATGCTCTTGGAGAAAACGCCTACGAACTAGTACTGTGTGACGTTCAGATCGAAGACGCGGCAACCGGCTACGCTTTGGTCCCCAAAATCCGTCATGCAATCCAGACTGGGGAGCGCCCCCCACTCGTTCTTGTTTCTGCAAATGACAGTCCCGACCAGAGACAACTGGCTATACTTTCCGGGGCAGACGACTTCTGGAGTAAATCGATTTCTATAGGAGTCGTCCAAAAGCATCTGGAAGGCTACCGTGAGACTCGCCTCCTCCGTGAACGGATTGTTCAGCTGGAACAGAAGGTACTAGCGGAGCGTTTTCTCGAATCGGAAAGCAGCCTCCCAAACGAGCGCGCGCTTCAGGCTTATGCAAACTGGCGCTTCCGTGCCGGATTTGCGGAATCTACCCTGATCCGTGTGGTCCTAGTTCATCTCCATGGCCAGTGTGAGACCGAGAGGGATACATCAGAATACCCTAGTCCAGTCACACACTGGCCAGAACTCAAAAAATGGAAGTCCTTGCTCCCACGGACGGTTTTTTGCGCCCTCCTCTCTCACAGTCAGTTGGTTGTGATCATGCCCGCCATGTCAGATGATTCTTCAACTGAGCCGCTTCCTTGGTATGGATTGCCCCCCCTGCCTTACACACTGGCACCTGCTGGCATATCTGATACCACCAGTCTCGTCATCCATGCCGGAGCTAGTTTTGAGGAAGTCTGGCTAAATTTGAAACTAGAACACGAAACGGCTGACTAACCTGGATTCACGCCTGCTTTATTTCTTGGTCAAAAATCCGGCAAACAATCCGAATAGTCATCCCTTAGGATATCCCGTGCCCGGCTAGCATCTGCTTGCCCCACCTGCAGTTTGATTCCACCTACAGTCAGAGCATAGAGCCAATCCATCTGCACAAGATGGTGGTCTTTCATCCGGACCGTAATTCCTTCCGTCTGAAGCCGGCCGGCAACAATATTGGCATTGACTTGGTCATCAAATACCGCGACGGTGACGAAGCTACTGGAGCTATCTGGATCAGTTAGACCAGACGACTCAAGCGCGCGCACGTTCTGAATCCAGATGTCGTACCAGGATTAAACCGAGTTCGTAGAGTCCGTACATCGGAAGACCCAGCAGTGTCATAGATAGGGCATCAGGGGGCGTCAAGAATGCCGCAATAATAAAGCAGATCAGAAAAACATAGCGTCGCTGTTTCCTGAGTGTTTCCTCCCTGACAAGTCGTAGTGAAACCAGAAGGACAATCACTATGGGCATCTCAAACGAGATCCCAAAGGCTAACGCCAAATGGAGGCAGAAGGACAAATAGTTACGGATATCTGTCATCACGGCCACGCCCATCGGTGCAACAGAGACAAAGAAACGGAATGCCATCGGAAAAATTACAAAATAGGCAAAGGCGATACCAATGTAAAAAAGTAACACGGCACTCACCAAAAGGGTGCGGGCAAAGCGCCTTTCCCATCGGTACAGAGCAGGAGCTACAAAAGCCCAAAGTTCATATAGGATCACTGGCATACAGAGAAGCAAGGTGACCAGTAGGGTGAGCTGGAATGGCACCACGAAGGGGGTTGAGACATGAATTGCAATCAGGTGGTCTCCAGGCGGCATAACCGATTCAAGGGGCTTCGCCAGAAACCGGAAAATCTCGTCAGACCATGGGATCAGCACCACAAAAATCACGACGCAGAACCCGACCGACAACAAGAGACGACGTCTCAACTCGACTAGGTGCCCCACTAACGCGGGGGTTAACCATCGAGAATCTGGCATCTTACTCATCGTTCGGGTGGACGATCCGACGTGGGACCGGGTTTCCGTTCCGGATGGTGATCTTGGATCTTCCGGAACGGCTCTTGCATGGGCTCGTCCGAGCCTAGGGCTTGGTCAAACTCCTCGCTTAACCGTGCCCAAACTTGGCGCACCTGCCGAACCCACCGGCCTAACTGGCGAGCACAGACGGGGATCTGTTCTGGCCCGAGAACTAGAAGGGCAAGAACCGCGAGTACTACGATCTCGCCCATTCCAAAATCGAACATGCACCCTCCTCGAACTGCGTAGCCGCAGATTGCCTCCAGCCCGCATTCGGGCTTCTCCTTATTCCGGGTGTTAAGTGGGTGGAGTTGGAGGAGAAGGAGGTTCAACCCGGTTGGTGTGGGTGGGCGAATTTGGCTCGGGCGTCTTTGCAACCGTCTCCTCGCCATTCAAGGCTTCCCGGAAGCTCCGTACCGCCTTTCCTAAGTCCGCGCCGATCGTTCGCAGACGCCCCGCACCGAAGATCACGACCACAATCATGAAAATGATAAGCAAATGCCATATGCTGAGACCGTCTAAACCCATTGCACGGCCCTCCGCGGACAAACCAAAACATATACATTCTAGCGCAA
>JAKARN010000105.1 GCA_021828425.1 Pseudomonadota bacterium
CGGCCTGGACCCCACCGAGCCGAACTACGGTCTGAGCGGACTGGTCTATACCGCGGGGAAGCCCATCATCATCGACGAGCTCGAAAATGAACCCCGGCTGGCCCATTGGCGGGAGCGGCTCCAGATCCATGCCCTGAGGTCCGCTGCCGGCTTCCCGCTCTTCCGGGGGCAAGCCGGAGATGTGCCGTGGGGAACGCTCATCCTGCTCGCCCTCGAACCCGGCTATTTCGACCCTTCCCTGGTCTCCCACCTGGAGCACATCGCCCACGGATTGAGTCTCTCCATCGAAGAGGGTTTTCATCGGCAAAAGCTGTTCCGGGTGGAGCGCTTCTACTCCGCACTGGGAGAGCTCGGGAGTTATCTGGCCACGGACCCGCCCCTTTCCATACTCCTGGAAAAAACCTGCGAACTGACCAGCAACACCACACACTTGCCGATCGTCTACGTCACCCTCATTGACCACCGGACCCAGAGGGTCCATCTCGAGGCCTTCGCAGGCCCTGCCAGTGACCTGATCCGGAACGTTCCGGTCACAATCGACCCCGCCTATCCCGAGGGTCGCGGCATCACGGGTGCCGTTTTCCAGGCTTCCCAGCCCGTCATCGTGAACAACCTCGATGAAGAGCGGACGATCTGGCTGTCGGAGGCCGAGCGACGTTCGGTCTCCTCGATCGCGGGATTTCCCCTGCTCGTCAATGGAGTGTGCCACGGTGTGCTCGGCGTGGGGGCACTCACTCCAAACTTCTTCGATGACGAACTGGTCGGACTGCTCGGACGGGTTGCCGACATGGTGGGAACGGCCCTCAACCACAGCTACGAAAAAAATCAACGCAACTATTTCGAGAAGCTTTTCAGGGCGCTCTCCGAACTGCACCGTCTCGTCGCCCGGCATCCGGACCCAACCCTCCTGTACCAGGAGGTCCGCCAGATCCTCGACCGCGTCGGTGGCGCCGTTGGCAACTGCATCCTGCTGGCCTCCCGATTGACCGACGCGACGGCGGAGGCGGTGGAACCCCATCGGTCGTTACCGGAAGCTTCGGCGGGTGACCTCGCGGAACCCCTCCGGACCTTCTGTCAACAATTGGTCAGTGAGGCCACAGCCAGCCGGACCCCGATCCTGGCCCGTCTCTCCCACCCTCCCCTCCTGGGATCCGACATTGAGGAAGCGTTCCATACGGCAGGGATTCGCGAAATCGGGGTGTTCCCCATCCTGTTCCGGGGACAGGCCTTTGCTGCGCTCGTGCTGCTCTCGGACGAGGATGGCTTTTTTGAATCCGACGCACTCGTCGGGCTGTGCACGCAGTTCACGGACGCCATCACGCTCGCCCTTACGGAGTATGACCGCGAAACCGAACTCAAGCAGATGGCCCTCATGGACACCCTGACGGGACTGCCCAACCGGAACCTCTTTTTTGACCGGCTCGATAGTGCGCTCAAACAGGCCGAACGGAACCGGTCCCTGGTCGGGATTGCCATTCTCGACATTGACCGCTTCAAGGAGATCAATGACCGGTTCGGACATGATGCCGGTGACCTCCTGCTGGCCACCCAGGCCCACCGCATGGAGGCTCTCCTGAACGACCAGAGTACCGTGGCACGTCTGGCCGGTGACGAGTTCGGCTTGATCCTGGCCGGAATGGAAACGGAAGTCGCCATGACGAGCATCCTCGAACGGCTCCGTTCGAATCTGGCGGCACCCATCGCCTACCAGGAACAGTGGCTTCACACCACCGTGAGCCTCGGGCTCACCATCTACCCCCGGGACCACCAGCCCCCCCGGACGCTGATGCGGCATGCCGATCTCGCCCTCTACCGGGCCAAATCCCGTGGCCGAAATGCCTGGGCCTTGTATGAAGAAGACTTCGAAAGACGGCTGGAACAGCAGATGGAGACCCGGCGACAGTTCCAACGGGCTCTTGCCCACGGCGACATCCGGCTCTACCTGCAGCCCGTGATCGATCTCCGCGATGGCCGAATCGTCGGTGCGGAAGCCTGTGCCCGGTGGCCCGGATTCGGTGCGACGTCGGAGGAAAAAGCCGATTGGCTGGGCACCATCGAGGAAGATCCGGATCTCATACCGAAAGCGGGACGTTACCTTCTCGAGACGGTCGGGTTCGAACTCGAAACCCTGGACCGGGCCGGTCTTTCCTTTCCGGTCAGCCTGAACATCGACCTGCGCTACCTCTTTTCCCCGCACTTTGAAAAGGATCTCAAGGACTGGGGTAACCGCCATGGGTCGCATACCGACCGTCTCGTCCTGGAACTCAAGCCAAGCCCCCTGCTACCCGATTGGAACCGGCTCCCCCCCCTGATCGAGGAGCTGCGGCATCGCGGCATCCGGATCCTCTTCGACAATTTTGGCGTCTGGCCCGTTGCCCTGGAAAAACTGGAACTGGTCCGCACACAGGGGATCAAGATTGACCGCTCGCTGGTTCTCCATCTCCACGAGGAACCCCGGGCGCTGAGCTTGGTCGCGGGAGCCCTGCGGAGTGGAGAGATCGGGCACTTCGAGGTCACCGCTGTCGGCGTCGAACGAGAGGATCTCGCCGAACTGTTTTATGCCTTGGGGGGGCGACTGGCCCAGGGATTTTTCGCATCCGCCGCACTCGCCAGCCCGGCACTCATCAAGTGGAGCCGGCACTGGACCCTGCCCACCCCCCTGGCCCAATCCCTGGCCCAGACTCTGGACCTGCGTCGCCTGCCCATCTGGCTGAATGGTCCCTACCATCGCTGGCTGCGGGGACGGGTCACCGAGGTCCTGGAGGCCCCGGAGGAGTCCAGCCGTGCACTGCTGGCTGCCCTTTCCGGTTCGACTTGCAGTCTGGTCCCTTGGCCGGCCGGCCCGCTTCGGTCGGCGCAGCGGAAGCTCCGCTCCTGCCATGAAGCCCTCCATGCTCAGCTGGACCAACTGATTGCCGCCTCGGTGGGGGGCCAACCGGTCCGGTCGCTCGGGGAACGGCTCCTGGAACGCATGCGGGAATACGAGGCGGAACTGGAAGCGTTCCTGCACCTCCCTTTTCCTCCGGCTGCCCCCCACCGCCGGGGCCGTTCCCGATCCTCCCCTAAAGCCAGCCCTGGTCTGCAAAGCTGACCCATCGCGTTCCGCCGATCACAAAGTGGTCGAGCAAACGGATGTCGACCAAGGCAAGGGCCTCCTTGAGTTTCTGGGTCAGCTGACGATCCGCCTCGGAAGGTTCGGCCAGTCCGGAAGGATGGTTGTGGGCACAGAGCAGGGCCGCCGCGTTGTATCCCAATCCCTGCTTGATGACCTCCCGCGGGTGGACCACGCACTGGTTGAGGGTCCCGGCAAAAAGAACCTCAGTCGCGAGCACCCGGTAATGATGGTCCAGATAGGCAACCGCAAAAACCTCGCGACCCAGACTGGCGAGTTTCATCCGGAAATATTCGGCCCCCTGCCGGGGTGAATCCACTGCGGACCCGCTCCGGCGGAAGCGGCGTTCGAGAACGTCCATGGCTGCCACGAGAAGGGCCTCCTCCCCGCTCTGCCGATGCAAACGTTCCCGCTCCTCCCGGGCTCCCCCTTCGCTCGATTCAAAGTCAAGCACCATCTGGAAACCCTCGGCGAGTCCGATCAGGGATGGATGCTGGGCAACGGTCATGACCGGTGTTCCACATGAAAGACAGCCGATCCTAAACCGGCAGGAGACTTCAACCAATTGTGAATTCGGGCATTGGGATGGCTATTCTCCAAGCGGAAGAACGGGGAGTCCCTCACCGGCCAGCACAACGCAGCCAAAACCGCTAAAATTGAACGGGATCGGTCCACCCCGGGCCCTGTGCGTTGATCTTATGCGCAATCACTCCCTTCTTTCCGCCCCTTCCTCTTTCCTGAACCGTCTCGACAACGCCCTCGAAAAAAAATCAACGACGAACTCCACCATCCCGAAAAACCTCCGGAGCGTGCTCGAACAGTATTTCCAGTCGGTCACGCCCGATGATCTGGATCTTTTCAGTCTCGAGGACTGGATCAGCCTTTTCACGGAGCATTGGGAGCTGGGGGCCACCCGTGCTCCTGGAGAGACCCTGCTTCGTCTCGTAAACCTGCCGGTCCGGCGTCATGCGACCCAAGCCTATTCGGTGGCCCTCACCGTCAATGACGACATGCCTTTTCTCGTGGATTCCATGACGCTGGCTGGCCGGCAGGAAGGGCTGGGCGTCCATCTCACCGTCCATCCGGTTTTTATGACCGAGCGCAATGTGGAAAACCGGATCGATCGGGTCTCCGGACTCGGGGGAGAATCGTCGGGATCACGGGAATCCTGGATTCTCGTGGCCTTCGACCGCATCCAGGGCGAAGAACGCCTGGCCCGGCTCGAAAAACGCATCCGTGGAAATCTCCTGGACGTTCTCCGGGTCCACCAGGACTGTACTGCGCTCCACGACCGGGTGGGCTTGCTGCGGGAGGAAATCACCCGCTGGAAGGCCTTCCTGCCAGAACGGGAAGTCGAGGAAGCCCGTGACTTCCTCGAGTGGATGACACAGGACTGGTTCACCTTCCTGGGTTACCGGCGCTACGCGTTGCATCAGGAGGGCGACCAGCTCCGACTGGAGCCGGAACGGGAGTCCGGGCTCGGCATCCTGCGCACCGATGCGGATCGCGCGCCGGAACCGAAAACCCTGCCCCTGCGCGTGAACGAAAAGGCCCTGGCCCAGGAATTGCTCATCATCACGAAAACGAATGCCCACTCGACCGTCCATCGGTCGGGACCCCTCGACTACATCGGCCTACGGCGTTTCGATGCCAAGGGCCGGGTCGTCGGGGAAGACCGGATTCTCGGACTGTTCAGCCCCCTGGTCTTCAAATGTCCTCCCCAGGAAATCCCCGTGGTCCGTCTCAAGCGCGAGGCGGTTCTCCGGCAATCGGGGCTCGCTTCCGAATCCCACGCGGGTCGCCACCTTCGGATTATCTTCGACACCCTGCCGCTCAGTGAGCTCCTGGAAGCCTCCATCGATCAACTGGTCGAGCTCACCCTCGGGGTCCTCCGACTGCAGGAACGTCACCTGACCCGCCTGTTTCTCCGGCCGGACGTGTTCGGGCGCTATCTCAGCTGCCTCATCTACCTGCCCCGGGAAAATTACACCGCACGGGCCCGTGAACGCATTGAAAAGATCCTGAAGGAAGGACTCCAGGGTCACTCGATCGAATCCGAACTCTGGATCTCCGATTCGGTCCTGGCCCGGCTGCATGCAACCGTACACACCGAAACGGGACGGCTCTCCCCCAAGCGGCTCGCCAGTCTCGAGCAGGAAATCCAGGAAGCCAGCCTGAGCTGGAACGAGAAACTGAGGATTGCACTGTCCGACCGACTGGGGGAAGAACGGGGCCTTCCCCTGTTTGACCGCTACCGGGACAGTTTTCCCGAGGTCTACCGTGACGATGTCAAACCCCGGGCCGCCGTCTACGACATCCTCGAAATCGAACAGCTCAAACCGACCCAGGCCCTTAGGCTTTCCCTCTACCGCCCCAAGCATGCGAGCCCCCACTCGCTCCGACTCAAGATTTTCCGCCTGGATCAGTCCCTGGCCATTTCCGACACGCTGCCCATCCTGGAAAGCACCGGGTTCCGGGTTGTTTCGGAACGTCCCTATGAGGTTCCTGCTCCTGGTATCGGCCGAATCTGGATCCACGATTTCGAGCTCGAGCTGTCCGGACCGACCGACCGGGCCAACCGGCCGGCGATGACCGCCATTTCCCGGTTCAACCGGTCCACCCAGGGGAGAAACTCGGTATCCGGCAGGAGCGAGGCATCCACCCGGTAAACGTGGACGCC
>JAKARN010000106.1 GCA_021828425.1 Pseudomonadota bacterium
TCAGAACCCCAGTATGGAATTCGTTTGCGACAAGCTGTGTCGCATAGGACAGGCGCGTCCTGCGGGTGCGACGGGAGCCCCAGGAAGGCGGGCGGTCCCGCCCCCCGGGTGGCATCAGCAGGAGGATTCGCCCCCCCCATCAGCGCTTCGGGTGGCGCGATTCGATGAGGAGGATCGGGTGGTGGCCGATCCGGCGTGACCAGAGCCGGAAGCCGGTTTGCCCTTCGAGGGACCGGGCGAGGCGGATGAGTCCCCCCCGCCGGCTGCCCTGGTTGCGGGGCAAGGTGATCAGGGCCAGATGTTCCCGCGTCTTGAACGGACTCATCTGTCCCAGCCAGAGCGTCTGTCCTCCCGGTTCCAGGATGTAGGAACTCCGCCACAGTCTCAGGACCCATTCCGACCGGCGGGAGGGGTCGTGATCCACGGTCCGGAGCAGGGCCAGGGCCGGGAAACGTCCATGATGGAGGGTGGGGAAAAGCGGAAGCCGGTTCACGGGAGGACGGGTCATGAGCCAGGACAGGGCATTTTGCGGGGTCAGGCGGGGAGGGGCCGTCCAGCCGGCGCTCCCGAGGGCGAGACGGAGGGGTTTGAGTGCTCCGCCGTACTCGACGTTGAAATCCATGGGCCAGCGCCGGGCCAGGGATCGGCGGTTCCCGAACCCCGGCCAGTGTCCGGCCAGCCAGGCCCGCCGCGGCAGCCCGAGCGGAGGGGTCTCGGGCGGGCTCCAGCCCGCAAGCACCGCCCCGGCCGTCATGGCGGCCAGGCTGCCTGCGAACAGGAGGGTGAGCGGGAGACGTGGCGGCGGACTGTGCGGATGGTGGCGATAGGCCAGGACGAGCAGTGCGGCCCAGATCAGCCCGAGGAGACCCGACCCGATCGCGTTGCCCAGCCAGAGGGCGCCCACCATGAGCGATCCGGCGATCGCGAAGGCTAGGGGGAGTGCGAAGAGCGTGTAGAGGGCAAGCCTTTTGGCCCGCGGCCAGTCGGTGGCGATGATGCCGGCTCCCACCCCGTAGACGGAGAGTGCACCGGCGATGCTGTCCGGTACTGCGAGACTGCCGTTCCAGTGGAAGAAGGCGGCGCGGACGAGAAAGTCACACACGAGGCCATAGAGGATGGCCGCGCCGAGATAGCGGAGCGGCTGGGGCGAGCGGCGGAAACCGAGAACGAGAAGCGCAAGGATGCCGTAGAGCAGCCATCCGACGGGAGCCACCCACAGCATGAGATTGCCGGCGACATCCCGCCACGGGTTTTGGGGGATCCGCTCCACGGCCGCAAGCGCCATGGCATCGATGAATCCGGGCCAGCGGTCACCGACAAAACCGAGGACGAGATGGTTGAACAACCAGAGTGTGCCCACGAGCAGCAATCCGGTGAGGACGAGGAGCGGGACCCCCCCTGTCTCGTCGATGGATCCCGTGAGCCGGTCCAGGGCCGGCCAGCGCTCGCTCGCTTCCCAGAGACGGAACCAGAGATGGCGCAGGCGCTGTTCGAAAGGGGCCAGACGCCCGAAACCCCAGCGCAGAAGGAAGTGGCCGAGCCAGAGAAGGGTGATGGCCAGGGTCAGGATCAAGGCGAGCCTCAGGCTCACGGTCGCCGCAAGCCCGACGGACGCGCCGAAGACCATCCCGGGCAGGAGATAGACCGGAGCCCAGAGGAGCGCGGCCAGGCTGTCGATCCAGACAAAACGCAACAGCGGAAAATCGGCGATCCCGCTCACGACGGGGACGATCGGCCGCAGGGCGCCGATCATGCGGCCCATGAGGATGCTCTTTCCGCCATGGTTCTGGAAGAAGCGCTGTCCCCGTTCCAGGTTGCGGCGGATTCCCCGATGTCCGATCCAGCCCGAGCTCCGGCCACGGAAAAAGCGGCCCAGAAGATAGCTCAGGGTGTCCCCGAGAAAGGCACCTCCCGCGAGTGCGGCGCAGACCGGCCAGAACGGCAGGAGTCCGCTTCCGACCAGCGTCCCCAGGCCGAAGAGCAGGAACAGGGCCGGGACGGTGTAACCGATGAAGGCCAGGGTTTCACAGAAGGCGATGGCGAAGGCCGCAACCACGCCCCAGAGCGGATGTCCGCTCACCCAATGGATCACGAGTGGAATGAGACGGTGGAACAGCATTCAGGCCGGAAGGGTCCGCAGTGCCTGGCGGGCCGCCTCGAGGATCCGGTCGATGTGCGGGTCTTCGTGGGCCAAAGACAGGAAGGCGGATTCGTAAGGAGAGGGCGGGAGCAGGATGCCCTGGTGCTTGAGATGGTGGAAGAAGTGCCGGAAATGATCCACCCGGCCGCGCCGGACATCGGTGAGGTTCTGGACCGGGGGGGGGGAGAAGAACAGGCTCCACATGCCGGGGACGTGGTTCACGGTGGCAGGGGTGCCGGTCTCGCGGATGAGTTCCTCGAGACCGGCCGCCAGCCGTCCGGTCCGTTTCTCGAGGGTGTGGTAGATCCCGGGATCGGCGAGCTTGTCGAGGGTGGCGATTCCGCTGGCCACGGAAAGCGGATTGCCGGACAGGGTGCCGGCCTGGTAGACCGGCCCTTCCGGGGCGAGCGCGTCGAGGTCGCGTGCCCCGCCCGCCAGGGCCCCCATGGGCAGTCCGCCGCCGATGACCTTGCCCAGGGTGACGAGGTCGGCGGTCAGGCCGTAGCGTCCGAGGGCGCCCCGGGGTCCCACGCGGAAGCCCGTCATCACCTCATCCGCGATGAGACGCACGCCCCGGGCGCGGGTGGATTCCGTGAGTGCCGCGAGGAAGTCGGGCCTGGGGGGCACACAGCCCATGTTGCCGGCCACGATTTCCACGATCACGGCCGCCATCCGGTCACCTTCGCGGGCCAGGGTCTCCCGCAGTGCGGCAGCATCGTTGTAGGGCAGGACCCGGGTCAGCCGGGCGAGCTCGGCCGGCACGCCCGGCGAACTCGGATGGCCGCCCGTGAGCGCACCCGAGCCGGCCTCCACGAGCAGGCTGTCTCCGTGCCCGTGGTAGCCCCCCGCGAACTTGATCAGTCCCTCCCGTCCCGTCACGGCCCGTGCCAGCCGGATGGCACTCAGGGTGGCCTCGGTGCCCGAGCTCACGAGGCGGACCCGTTCGATGCCCGGCACGCGTTCGACGAGTCTTCGGGCCAGCTCGGTTTCACCCGGGGTCGGGGCCCCGAAGCTCAGGCCATCCCGGGCCGCCCGGCAGACCGCAGCCACGACATCGGGATCCGCATGGCCCAAAAGCGCCGTCCCCCAGGAACCGACGCAGTCGAGGTAGCAGGTTCCATCGGCACCCCAGATCTCGGCGCCCTTCCCGCGGGCGACGAACACCGGAACCCCGCCGACCGCCTGGTAGGCACGAACCGGGGAGTTCACGCCCCCCACGAGAACGCGGCGGGCCCGTTCCATGAGATCGGCATCGTTCATCGGGGGCTCCTTGCGGGGTGCGCCGGCTCGGACCTGGATTTTCACCTATCATAATGCACCTCATCCCCAAGCCTCGAGCCATGCCGGACCCCGCCCAAACGAGCACTGAGTGGGCCGTCGAAGTGATCGACGTGAGCAAGTCCTACGGCCGGAACCCGGCCCTCGCGGACGCCTCCTTCGAAATCCGCCCGGGGGAGATTTTCGGCCTTCTGGGTCCGAACGGCGCCGGCAAGACCACGCTCGTCGAGATCCTGCTCGGCATCAAGCACCGGGACCGGGGCCAGGTGCGCATTCTCGGGGTCGATCCGGAGACGGCTCCCCGCCAGATCCGCGAACTCATCTGTGGCCAGCTCCAGATTTCGCCTTTCCCCGACAAGATCCGGGTGGATGAGTTGCTCCACCTCTTTGCCGGCCTCTATCCCCATCCGCGGCCTGTCGCCGAACTGCTCGCCCTGGTCGGCCTGGACGAAAAGCGCCGGGAGTTCTATGAACGGCTGTCTGGTGGGCAGAAGCAGCGGCTCGCCCTCGCCCTGGCACTCGTCGGGGATACCGACCTCGTCGTCCTCGACGAGCCCACGACCGGGCTCGATGCCAAGATCCGGCGCGAACTCCACGACATCATCCTGGAACTGAGCCGGATGGGCAAGACCCTGCTTTTGACCACGCACTATATCGAGGAGGCCGAGAAACTCTGCAACCGCGTGGCCATCCTGTTCCGTGGCCGGATCCGTGCCGTGGACACGCCCCGGGCATTGGTCGAACGCTTCACCGACGGACAGAATCTCGAGGTCCGCTTCAACCGGAGGCTCACCCCCGAGGAGGAAACCGGTCTCAAGGGACGCTTCCAGTTCGAGCCGGTTCCGGATACGGACGGGCCCGATTACCGGTTCCACGGCGAACAGGGGGAACGCCTGCTCGTCGATCTGGTTTTGGATCTCACCCCGCGCGGGGTCGGCCTCGAAGAAGCCCGGATCCGCCGGCCTTCGCTCGAGGAAGCCTACCTCACCATCACCGGGAGCCGGATCGAGACATGAAAGCCACGCTTCTTTTGACCTGGAACAGTCTCAAGCTCTCCTGGCGGACCCCGATCGCCTTTTTCTTCACGGTGTTCTTTCCCCTCGGATTCTTCTTCCTCTACGCCGGGGTTTTCGCCCATGGCCGTCCGCTGGAAGTCGCCGCCGTGTTCGGTCCCGTGCTCACCCTGATGGCGCTGACCAACGGACTGTTCGGGAACGGTGCCACCACCGTCATGATGCGGGAGCGCGGCATGCTCCGGCCCTACCACCTGACCCCGCTCACGTCCTCGCAGTGGATCGTGAGCCACATCCTCTCCAACTACCTGACATCGCTCGTGGTCGGTGCCGGCATGCTGGTGGCCGCCCGCGCCCTCTATCACATGCCGCTCGGGACGTCGGTCTTTGACCTCTGGTTTGTCTACAGCATCGGGGCATTCTCGATCGCGAGCCTGGGCTCGATCATTGCGAGCCTCATGAACAACATGCAGGAAGCCCAGATTGTCTTCCAGCTGCTTTTCATCATTTTCCTGTTCTTTTCAGGAACCACGATCGAGTTTTCGCATCTGCCCGTTTTCCTGCAGGGTTTGGGCCGCTTCCTGCCGCCCACCCTCATGGTGATTTCCTTCGAGCATCTGATGCGGGAGCACGTTCCATTCTGGAGACTCTGGCCGGAACTGGCCGGGCTCATCACAACCGGCCTTTTGTGCCTCGTGATCGGCAGTGTGCTCTTCCGCTGGGAAAAGGAAGACCGGGCGACACGCCGGCAGCGGCTCATTGCGTTACTGGCCTTCCTGCCGATGCTCGTGATCGGGATCTGGCTGAACCGGTTGCTCGGCTAGCGACCGGCAACCCGACCCTGCTGTGATGATGCGTCGCCACTGTCGGAGCAGGCATGCGTATGGCACCCGCCAGCTTACCGTTGATATGCCACAGGTTTCTGAACAGGCGCCATGGCACCTCGGAAGGGGCGAAGGGCCTGGGGGCTCGCAACGTCCGGGAGGATCCCGGGCCGGGAGGCGCGCCTGCCTCCCGACTCCCGGCCTAAGCTTGAGGATTCCCCCTCCGCCTCCGCCGGGTCCAGCCCAAGAGACCCATCAACCCGGCAAGAATCCCCAGCCCCAGGGGCGAAAACCCGCCCCCCCCGCCTCCACTCGACGGGGGCGGCGGCGCAGTCGCCGTCACCGCCACCGTTTCCGTCACCGTATCCCCAAAGGCATCCTCCGCCGTGACCGTCACATGGGATGTCCCCGCCGTGCTCCCCGTGACCAGCTTGAGCGTGCAGCCCAAGTTGGCCTCCGTCGTCCCGCAGCCGGAAGAGACCGTCACCCCCGAGGCCGGAAGCACCGCCAGATTGCTGCTGGCCAAAGTCAGCG
>JAKARN010000107.1 GCA_021828425.1 Pseudomonadota bacterium
TGTTTGGCTCGCGGACAGTTGAGGCTGAGTTGCCGCATGCCGTTTGATGTCGTTTGGGCCAGATCCTTTCCACGGAGCGCCGCGACCTGAACTGGGCGTCTGGCGGTCATCGTTAGCGTCAGCAGGTAGACGTAGTCCTCGAATACCAGCGACCGATTCGCTACGGCCATGTTGGCCCAATCCAAGAGTGCCGCGATTTCAAGATCGGTGTACGGTCCAGTCTCAGGGCAGCCGCTCGCGACGGCAACGCCCTTATCGTTGCCCCGAATCCGCCAGCTCTGCAGGAGCTCCACAACCTCCTTGGAAATGCCGTCGAAGCCGTAGTCGTGCCAGGCCAGCAGAAAGCCTTTGAGCCCTCCGAGTTGCCATTGCTCATCTCGGCCCAACATGGCACGCCAATTCATCAAATCCGTCGGCGTGACGTGAGAAGCACATGTGTCGCGCAAATAACGCTTGAAGCGGGTAGCCATGTTCTCACAATGCCGTGCCGACGCTTCTTCCGCATAGCGTTGCAAAGTTGCACGGAATCCCCGCTCGGTGTCGTTTTCGATCCGATCAGGAAGAACGAGCGATACCGTCACATCTTTGTTCAGCTTCCAGTAGTCCTCGGCTGGATCAAACAGGTATCCGTCTTTCGATATCCCCAAGGACGGTAGGGTATTCCTGGCTTTCCGAGGTTCAGTGCTCATCCTTACCCTCCCCACCCTGCTGGTTGCGCACCAGCCCTGCCTGCACTCGTCGGATCGCCTCATCGGCGGTTTCGCGAACATGCCGCCGGTTGTAAGCCGCACCCGAAGCTTTGTTGCGGTGCCCGTTCAAGAACGCACGAACATCGAGCTCACGCGCCTCGCTGATGCGCGCGCTTTTTGTTGCGCCGCTTGCCCCCTCTGTTTTGGCATTCTGCGCATCGATGCTGACGGATAGCTCGTAGTTGAAATGATGACGAAAGGCATGAGGATGAATGTGGATGAAAGCTGGATCCAGCTTACGCATGCGCGCGAAGATTTGGCTGCTCAGCGCGGAGATGGTGACGGGTTTGCCCCAGGTCGCCCCCTTACGATGCGTCACCAGTAGGTAGGGGTGACGGCGGGCTGGAGCAGTCTGGGCGCGCACCTGCATGATGTAGCTCTGGATCTGTTCGGCAAGCGAGAGCGGGATCGGCAGCAAGCGCTCCTTGGTTTTGGATGCGGGTTGATAGCGACGCGAATCGTGGATGTCGTCTTGATTGCGTCGTATCCACACACGAGGTTCATGGCCCAAATCAAGCTGATCGAGGCGCAGGCTCAAAAGTTCGCCGCGACGCATGCCGGTGTGTCGCAGCAATCCAAAAATGATGGCATTGCGTAGCCGAACATCGGGATGCAGGAATGGGTTTACTGGAGAATCCTCCGCCCCAACAGACATAAAGCGGTCGACCAATTCTGACGGTGGCGACAAATTCCAGGTAGTCAGCCAGCGTGCTGATCCGGTTGTAGTGCTGTTGGCCACCGACAGCAGCCTGCGCATGACTGGACGCGACCCTCGACTCCAGGAAATACACCGCGGCGGCGTGGGATGTGCCCACCTCGTTTGAGGCGGGCAACTGGCTACGCATGTCGAGTTTGGCGAAGTCGCGCAGTGACACGACATCCGCAACGGTGAGAAAGCTGCCTTGGGTAAACTCGGCGATCAAGTCTCGCCCATGCTGCTCTTCCCAACGCAGGAGCACGCTGATGTCCGCCAGCTTGTTTCGGATCGTGTTGACAGCAGCCCCGGCATTGCGAAGCTGCGTGGTCGCGAAGAGCGTGGGATAGAAGAGTGGCAACCCCTGCTTATCGTGAAGCATCGGCACCCGTTCACCACCGGACAGCACATGAATGGAAAGCCGAGTCACAACCACCATTCCCTACAAACCCAACATGTATTTAACTATACATGATCTTTTTCGACAATAAAAACAGGCAAAAAAAGAAGGCCCCGTAAAAACAGGGCCTTCGGCGATCTTGCTCAACACTGATAAATATGTGTTGTCTAGAACGGAATATCGTCCTCCAGCGGTTCTTCCCCCTGAGCCTCGGTCGGCGGCGGGGCATCAGCAGGAGCCTTGTTGCTGCCCCCCCGGCTTGGTGGGGGGCCGCCAGTCTCGCCACCGCGCCCGCCCAGCATCTGCATCTCGTTGGCGATGATCTCGGTCGAATAGTGGGTCTGCCCGTCCTTCTCGTAGTTCCGGGTCCGGAGACTGCCCTCGACATAGATCTGGGACCCCTTGTGCACGTAGTCCCGGACGATCTCGGCCAAGCGGTTGAAAAAGACCACCCGGTGCCACTCCGTCCGCTCCTCGCGTTCGCCGCTCTGCTTGTCCTTCCAGGAGGAGCTCGTGGCAAGTCTCAAGTTCGCGACCGGGGCGCCCGAGGGCAGGTAGCGGAGTTCCGGATCCGCGCCCGCATTCCCCACCAGAATCACCTTGTTGACACCACGACTGGCCATGTTGTTCACCGAATTCTTGCGACCCCTGTCATTGTAGGGGTTGGGCGCCTCTTTTGCACCGGGAAAGCGGCCTGTTCCGCGGGCTCAACCGAGACCGCCCGCCCCAAACCCTAACTGATTGATTTAGCGGAAGCGGGCCATCCGTTGGGAAGATGGGGCCCGACCCTGTGCCAAGCTTTCCGTCCTCCCCGTCCCCCTCGGTGATTCCTCAGAACCCGAACTGTGCCCGAAGCGACTGAAGCTCCTCCTCAGCCCTGTACGCGGGATCGATGCGGAGATAAAGCACACCCTCCTCCGCTGCATATCGCCACTCCAGGACGCCCTCGAGGGTGGCCAGACGGCTCTTGAGGAGCGAGAGATCCGGTTGCTGGGGAAGCCTGAAGAGAAGCGTGCGACAACGTCTCACGTTGGCAGTGGGCCAGGCCACCCAGAACCAGGCGACCAGCGCGAGGAGATCGAGGGCCAGGACACCCCGGACACCGGTCTTGGCCCAGACGAGACCGCCCACCGCCCCGCCCAGGAAAATCCCCAGGAACTGGCAGCTGGAGTAGACCCCGAGCCCGCTCCCCGAAAAACCCACGGGTGTGATCCGGGAGACCCAGGAAGGCAAAAGGGCCTCGAGGAGCGTGAAGGCCACAAAGTAAAGGCCCAGTCCGACCACCAATCCCACGGGCGAGGCCGGGGCGGCCAAGAGCAGGCCGAGCCCGATCCCGAGGACCAAGATTCCGGCCCTGAGGAAGCGGCGGAAGCTGGCACGGATCTCGGCCAGGATGACGAAGGGCAACGACAGGACAAAGGCGCCGGCCAGGAGCGGCAGGTAAAGGATCCAACTGTCCGACGCATCCACCCCGAGGGCCCGGCGGGTCAGATGGGGCAGGACCAGGAAGAGGCTGGTCAAAACCGCATGCTGGACCAGGATCCCGAAATCAAGCCGGCGGAGATCCCGGTGGGCGAGGACGCTCCGGAAGGCCGAGCGGCTCCGATCGGGCACGGGGCGATGCGACCAGGCCGGGGGGCGAACGACGAGCACGAGGACGATGGCTGCGAAGGCGAGAAACCCGGTCAACCAGAAGATTCCGGAAAGACCGATCGCCCGGGCCAGAAGCGGACCCACGACGATCGAGAGACCGAAGGAGAGCCCGATGAACCCCCCCGCCGCCGCCATGGCCCGCGTCCGGTGTTCCTCGTGGGTGACATCCGAAATGAAAGCCAGGGTTGTTGATCCAATGGCGCCGAGCCCCTGGATCAGGCGGCCCGCGATGAGTCCGGTGATGGTCGTGGAGATCGCCGCCACGCCACTGCCCAGCGCAAAGAGGAGGAGTCCCATGACGATCACGGGTTTTCGTCCCCAGCGGTCCGAAAGCCATCCGAAGGGCAGCTGGAAAATCCCCTGGGTGAGACCATAACTCCCGAGCGCCAGCCCGATCGTGAAGGCCGTGGCTCCCGCGTAATGGGAGGCCAGTTGCGAGAAGATCGGATAAATCATGAAAAGGCCGAGCATGCGCAAGGAGAGCACCAAACCCAGCGCAAGGACGGCGCCCACCTCGATGCGACTGAGCGACTCCACCGGATTACGGGGATGACGTCTTGAAGGGCGCCCGGCTCTCATCCGAAAAACGGGGGACGGGGACCTGGCCGGCGCCGCACCGGATGGCCCCCTTCGCCTTTCGGCTTCGGCCAGAGCAGCAAGACCGCGCACGGACGGCCCGGGGCGAACGGTTCCGGCAGGCCCTGGAGCCAAGCCGGAAACTCGTCCGTATAAAAAGGGGACGCCGGATTGCCGCTTTCCCCTCCGGGCAACTCGAACAGGCTCCGGTCCGGATGCCCGAGATCGACCACCATCCGTTCGGAGGCTCCCAGGGCATGGGTTTGAACGCGGGGCATGTTGGAATCCCCCGGGATCTCGGTCGGCGGCAGATCGAGCAGCCAGGGACCGATCACGGGGATTCCCCGGGCCAGGGGGTTTGCGATCACGATGCGGTTATGGCGACCCCAGGTGTCCTTCCGGAAACCCGTCCCAGTTTGCCAACGGAGCCGGATCAGCTGGTTGATCGCGTGAAGGAAAAAGGCCCGCCAGTCCGGATACCGGGGCGCGAGCAGCCAGCGCGGACGGGCGGTTGCGATCGCCCACACTGGACCTTCAACCATGGCACCCAGGGGGTTTTTGAAGTGGGGATCGGCCTTCTCGGCCAACTGCAAAAAGGGCGCGAGAATCCCCTGTTTCACGATCTTCCGGAACGTCCAGACGAGATCGTAGCCGACCGAGCCACGACAGGCACAGGCCTGCCAGTTTTGGACCGCTTTCCCAAGCGCGATCCGGCGGGGATGGTCCCGGAGCACCTCCGGAGTCAGGACCTGCATCAAAAGTCTCCGCCAATGCGCGAGAAAAATCGCCCGGTTATCGAGCTCGATCGCGAGCAGGTCCCGGGCCGTGATGGGTGGCTTGAGTGCCAGGAGATCGTTTTTGATCTGGCGGGCACGGGCTCCCAAGTCATAACCGCCATCCCCGATCAGGCGGAGTGCGTGCCCATCCACGATCCTTTGGTTCGCGGTCCAGATGAAACCGTCCTTCGGATCGATGATGCGGGGATAGGCCTGGGGCGGGAGATAGCCCCGCCATTGGCACTGACCCTGCGCCCAAGATTGGGGCAGGGGGTTCCTGCAGTGACCGACCCGCCGGGGAATGGCTCCGGCCACGCTCCAGCCGATGTTTCCCCGCCGACCCGCCACCACAAAGTTTTGCTCCGGAATCCCGAGACGGTTGGCCGCATGGATGGCCTCAATCACCGTCCGCGAGGTCTCGAGCGCCCGCTCGGCATTGATGCGGTATCCCCGTGGATCCTCTCCCACCCAGCGGGAAACCAAAAGCGTTCCCCCGGGGGTCCGGCCGATCACGGGTCCCCAGATCGTGCGCCGTACCCCAATGGCGACCGGTTTCCCACCGCGGACCCGGATCCACCGCTTGACGAGGTGGATCCGGCGGGGACCCTGGGGTGTCTCGTAATCGGAGGGATGCCCCGGGACGGTCACCAGCCGGATGAGATCGACCCAATCCCCCTCGGTATTGGTAAAGCCCCAGGCCACGTGGAAGTTGGTTCCGACCACCAGCGCCGGCACGCCCGGCAGCGTGACCCCCAAAAGCCGCACCTTTTGTCCCTCCGGGGCCCTGAAGCGGATTTCAGCCCGGTACCAGATCGTGGGGAGGGCCAAATGCAGGTGCATGTCGTTCGCGAGAAGGGCCGCATGCGAATGGGTGAAGCGGCCGGAGACGGCAAACCCGTTGCTGCCCGCGAGCTGTCGCCCAAGGCGGCCCCGGGC
>JAKARN010000108.1 GCA_021828425.1 Pseudomonadota bacterium
CTGGAGCAGTAGGGGAATGGACACGCCCGTCTGCCGATGGGAGATTTATGAGCGAAAATTATAGCCTATTCGTGTGCGGAGGCCAGATTTGAGACCCCCTCGGTTCCCTGCCCTTCCGGGAAGGGCACTTGTCCACGAATGGTGGATTCCATCCAGCTTTGTCCTGCTCTCCAGTGTGGCGGCAGTGGCATGGGCCGGGGGACGACCGCCCCTCTCGCCATCGACCCGCTTGGTCCAGCTCCAGCATGAAATGCGGAACATATCCCAAGCCCTGGCCCGTTCGAAAGCCCGGGCAGCACGAGCCCGCCTTGCCTTGCGTCATACCGTGCAGCGGATCCGGGAGAATCGGGTCAGACTCGCGGGGATCAGTCGGCGGATTGCTGAGGAAGACAAGCGAAAAGTGCTTCTGGATCGACGTGAGCAGATCTTGCAGGTCCGGTTGCGCGAGAGTCATAAGCAACTGCTCCATCTCATGCAGGTTCGCTTTATGCTCGGATCGAGGCAGCGGTTACGGTTTTTGCTGGAAAGCGGGTCGGTCGACCGGCTCGATCGGCTGTTGGGGGAATGGAGATGGCTCGATCAGGCGGCTACGGTCAGTCTCAAGCAGGCCGAGCGTCTCGAGCAGCAGCTGACCCGCTCACGCTTGTCCGTCTCCCGGCTGCTGGACCTCCTGCATGACAGCCGTGCGGCGCAAGGTCGGTCGATGGTCATTCTCGGGGCGGATCGGGCCCGTCGCGCCGCACTTCTCTATGCCCTCTCGAACCGGGTGGGTGTAGGCGAACTCCGCCTGCATGCAGTTCGGCGCCACTATCGCGAACTGTCCACTTTGCTCGCGCGGTTGCCCCCCCGCGCGGCACTCCCACAGGTCGGATCCGGTGCGCTCGAGCGAATTCCTTTTGAACATCTGCGCGGTCGTCTCCCGTGGCCGGTTCGCGGAACGATCGTCCGTGGTTTCGGTTCCGTCGAGGCGGGTGGCCTGCTTCTGAGCCACGGCCTCTGGATTGCCACACGGCCAGACGCTCCAGTCAGGGCAGTTGCTCATGGACAGGTAGTTTTTTCGGGCTGGTTGCCGCACTTCGGCCTGCTGCTCATTGTTGCCCAAGGGCAGGGTTACTACACGGTTTATGCGCGCAATGTCCTGTTGTACGAGCAGGTGGGGGATTGGGTCAATGCCGGGGACCTCCTCGGTCGTCTGGGCCCCGGTCATGCTGCCGAGCTGTATTTCCAGATTCGTCGGGGGGCCCAACCCATTGATCCGGCTCCTTGGTTGACCGCGGGCGGATAACTCCAAGCTTCTCTTCTTTGTGCGGAGAATCGCACCCGGATCCCTGGTGATTCGTATCGGAGGCGTGTCTGGGGAACCTACGAGTTCCGCATGCAAAGAGGGCTCGTACGGGGGAAGTGTGCCTTCAGGAACTCCATTTGGTCGGCCAGAATCCGGCGTCCCTTGAGGTAGATGTACTCGGCGTGGTTGGGGGCAAAGGGGATGGCCAGCAGGCTGAGCCCGGCTTCCTCCGGGGTGCGTCCGGCCTTGCGGTTGTTGCATCGCTTGCAGGCGGTGACCGAGTTGGTCCATTCGTCCCGGCCGCCGCGCGACAGTGGCGTCACATGATCCCGGGAAAGCTGGTTCGCCGGGAAGGAATCCCCACAGTAGAGACAGAGTTGGGCGTCCCGTCTGAACAGGGCACGATTGCTCAAGGGAGGAATGTAGTCGCGGAAAACACGGTCGTAGAGTGCACCATCGGCACGTGTCGCCAAGATGGCATGGATCGTGATGCGGCTCTGCTTTCCGGTCACGGCATTGGTGCCGCCATGGATGTGATAGAGCATCCGTCCGAAGGTTGCACATACCTCGCTCAGGCAGTGCAGCTTGACGGCTTCCTGGTAGCCGATCCACTCGAGCGGCACTCCCGCCGGGTCGGTGCGGAGCACCTGCTGGTTCAGGGAGTACATGTGAAGGATTGTACACGCTTTCCTGCAGCCGAAAAGTCCCCCTTCCACGCCTTTTTGCCGCCATCCGTTACAATCACACCGTTCCTCCACCGAAGGGTTGCGACATGCGATTGTTTGTTCCCTCACTGACCGCTTCGGGGGATAAGCGTGTTGCGGTCGTCCCGCAGATGATCGAGCGATTCGAAGCCTTGGGTTTTTCGGTCGGAGTGGAACGCGGGGCTGGCCTGGGAGCTGGTTTTCCCGATGAGGCTTATGGAACCCATTTGGTGGGTGCGGAAGCCATGGCTGGAGCAGATCTTGTACTCACGCTTGGAGGTCTTCCGGGGGTGGAGCGGCTGACGCCGGAAACCCGCCTGCTGGGGTTGCTTCGACCTTGGGCGCAGACCGAGCTCGGGGACCGCTTGGCCGCACTCGGTTCGACCGCTTGGGCCCTTGAATACCTGCCGCGGATCTCCCGGGCCCAGTCCATGGATGCACTCTCCTCGCAGGCCACCTGTGCGGGGTACCGGGGTGCCATTCTTGCAGCGGAAGCCTCTGGACACGTGTTTCCTCTCCTCACGACGGCCGCGGGCACGCTGCGTCCGGCCGAAGTTCTGGTCTTGGGTGCGGGTGTCGCCGGGCTCCAGGCCATTGCCACGGCACGCCGTCTGGGTGCCCGGGTTGCGGGTTACGATATCCGCCCCGAAGCCCGGGAGCAGATCCTCTCGCTCGGCGCACGAGCGGTTGAATCCGCGCTCACGGCCGGGGGGCAAGGTGGATACGGACGAGAACTCACGGCGGATGAACAGCAGCGGGAAAAAGAACTTCTGGCACGCGAGATCCGGGCCGCGAACGTGATCATAGCCGCTGCGTTTGTTCCGGGACGCCCCGCTCCCTGCTTGATCCGATCTGAAGATGTGGAGGGACTCGCACCCGGTAGTGTCATCGTGGATCTGGCCGCAGACGAAGGGGGCAACTGCGCCTTGAGTCGACCGGGTGAAATCGTGTCACGGGCAGGGGTCCGCATCCTGGCGCCACGATTGCCTGCTGCGGATCTGGCTTGGCACGCGAGTGAAATGTATTGCCGGAATCTCTGGCACTTCCTGAAGCCTGCGGTGGCCAATGGACAGTGGGCAGTGGACTGGACGGATCCGGTCTACCGCGAGACGCTCTGGACCCACGCGGGTCGCATCCGACCGGCCGGTGAAGCCCCAATCACGATTTCTGAGGATCCGCTGACATGAACGATGCCTTTGTGTTGTTGCTTGCGGCCTTTACCGGATACGAGATCATTTCCCGGGTCCCGGCACTCCTCCATACCCCACTCATGTCCGGAACGAATTTCATCCATGGGATCATTCTCGTGGGATCGCTTCTTGTTTTTTTCACGGCACAGGGGTTCACGGCCCAGATCCTGGCTTGGGTTGGCATCGTTCTGGCTTCGGCCAATGTGGTCGGCGGTTTCGTGACGACGGAGCGGATGTTGGCCCTATTCCGGACTGGACGCCAGGTGGAGGCACGTGATGATTGAGGGGGGGCTTGTTTCGGATCTGATTGCCTGTGCACTCCTGATCGGTGGGGTCAAGGCCATGAGCCATCCTCGCCATGCTCGTCGCGGCATTTTCATTGCCGGTGTGGGGATGCTGGTTGCCATTCTTGGCAATGCGGTCTTCGGCCCAACCGTGACCGGTGTGCGATCCGCGCTCGCGTTGGTGGCAATTGCCTTGGGTGGAGGGCTTGCCTGGTATGAGAGCCGGCGTGTGGCCATGACCGCCATGCCCCAGATGGTGGCCCTGTTCAATGGATTGGGTGGTGGTGCTGCAGCGCTCATCGTGCTGACCCGCCTCTTCGAGCCGGGGCGGCCTGCTGGTCTATTCCTCGTTTTTGGATGTTTGGCCCTTGCGATTGGCGGTCTGTCTTTCGGAGGTAGCGGTGTCGCACTGATCAAGCTGGCTGGCCGGTGGGGCAAACCTCTGCGTTTCCGGTTCCAGAACGGGGTACATGCTCTTCTCGTCCTGGTGATCCTGGGACTCGGTACCGGTCTTTTTCTTCATGTCGGTTCCCGAAGCGGACTTGTGGTTCTGCTCGCGGTCCTGAGTGTGCTCTTGGGTGTGGGTGCTGCAGCTCCCATCGGAGGCGCCGACATGCCAGTGGTCATCTCGCTCTACAATGCCCTGACCGGAGTTGCGGTTGGGGTTGACGGACTCATGCTCGGGAATCCGGCCCTGATCGTCGCAGGAACCGTGGTTGGTGCCTCGGGCATCCTGCTCACCCGCCTCATGGCCCGTGCCATGAACCGTTCCTTGGGACAGGTCCTGTTCGCCCATTTCGGTGAGGTTGCCGGAACCGACGGTTCCGGCAGTGGAACCTTCAAGGAGATGGATCTCGCGGACGCGGCGGTGGCGCTGGCCTATGCCCGTCGGGTCCGGGTTGTTCCTGGTTACGGGCTCGCCACCGCCCAAGCCCAGCACAAACTGGCCGAGCTGACGGAGCTTCTTCGCCAGCGCAATGTGGAGGTCCGTTTTGCGATTCATCCCGTGGCAGGGCGCATGCCCGGGCACATGAACGTTCTTCTTGCGGAATCCGGCGTCCCTTACGATCTTGTCCAAGATCTCGAAGAGGCCAATCCGGAGTTTCCCCAAATCGACGTCGCGCTTGTGATCGGGGCCAACGATGTGGTGAATCCCGGTGCCCGCAACAACCCGGCAAGCCCGCTATATGGGATGCCGGTTCTCGATGTCGATCGTGCCCGCCGGACGCTTGTCATCAAGCGGGGACGGGGAACCGGATTTGCGGGGGTTGAAAATCCACTGTTTTCGGCGGAGTCGACTTATCTGCTCTATGGTGATGCCCGGGCGGTTCTTGGGCAACTGGTCGGCGCCGTCAAGTCACTCTAACGTCATTCCATCGTCCGAAGGCGTGTGGAATATGCCGGGCTTTGGGGTGTTGTCGCAGCCAACGACGGCGCTGTATCGGCCTGAGTCTACGCCAGTGTCTGAGGAGTGCCCTGCGCCGATCCGGAGGCAATTTCCGGAAGCGTTGGTAGGCATGCCGGATCCGATTGCGCAGGGCCCGCGGCAAACGATGCCAACGGCGCCAGTTCCGGAGGATGCGCTGCCGTTCGCGGGGATTCATGCGCATCCAGCGCCGAGCCCGCTTGAGAAGGAGCCGCTGGCGACCCGGCGGCAAATGGTTCCAACGTTGAGCCCAGGGAGAAAGCAAAGGGCGCAAGGGAGGCGGAATCCGGGCTGGGGGCGGGGGTGCGGCCCACCCGATCGCGGGGAGGCCGACCATGAGTGCATAAAAGACCATGGCCCGTCCGGTTCCACGACAGCCTGTTTTCTGGTTCACGAACGGGTCAGCCCAATCGGGCTTTCTCGTGAGAGGCGAGCCAGCGGTAGAAGGACAGATGTTCATACAGCCGGGCATCCCCGTGACCCAGGAGGCGGGAAGGGGCGTTCACAATTTCCGGGTGCGCCGGCCCCAATTGCGGGCCTGGAGTCGGAAGCGGGAGCACGAAAAAGAGCCCGATGGCTGCCGCAGCAAGGGTGGCACTGGAGAAAATCCAGAGCCAGCGCCGAAATCGAGATCGAGATCTGTGGTGTCCCAGAGCTTGATTGCGGGCCCGTGCCAGCGCCATCCAGGTTTCCTGAGGAACAGTCCCCTCCCATGCCTCGTAGTGAAGGCGAAGCTTTTGGAGCCAGGCCTCGTGAACAGGTTCCATCATGATGGATCCTCCATCTGCTGACGCAAGGCATGCAAAGCGCGCGACAGGTGGGTTTTGATGCTGCCTTCGGAGCAGCCCATGACCCGAGCCGTGGTCCGGATATCCCAGCCCTCGAGT
>JAKARN010000109.1 GCA_021828425.1 Pseudomonadota bacterium
CAACCAGGTCGAAGGACTCCCCGGAACGGGGCGTCTCCTCAAGGATGGACGGGTGGGTTATACCGATCTCCAGGGAAAAACCAGCACCCTGACTGCCCGTGCCGTGATCCTGGCGACGGGCTCGACCCCGATCGAACTCAAGGTGGCGCCCTTCGACGGGGAGCGCATCGTGGATTCCTGGGGAGCGCTCGAGTTCGACCGGGTGCCGAAGCGCCTGGGCGTCATCGGCGCGGGCGTGATCGGCCTCGAGCTCGGAAGCGTCTGGGCGAGGCTCGGCTCCGAGGTGACCCTGATCGAGGCCCTGCCCACCTTTCTCCCCATGGTCGATGCCCAGGTGGCAAAGGAGGCCTTGCGCCAGTTCCAGAAACTCGGGCTCCAGATCGAGCTCGCCTCGAAACTCGTCTCGGTCGACCGCAAGAAAACCGCGCTCACCCTCCACTATGAGAAGACCCCCGGCGGAGAGGCCAGCTGCGAGGTCGACCGCCTGATCGTCGCCGTGGGCCGCAGGCCCTATACCGGGAATCTCCTGGAAGAGGGTTCCGGCATCGAGTGCGACGAGAGGGGCTTCATCCGGGTGGATGACCACTGCCGGACCGCGCGCAAGGAGGTCTATGCCATCGGCGATGTGGTGCGTGGCCCCATGCTGGCGCACAAGGGGGAGGAGGAAGGGGTCATGGTGGCGGACCTCATCGCCGGCAAGAACGCCGAGATGAACTATGACGTCATTCCTTCCGTCATCTATACGGCTCCGGAAATCGCCTGGGTGGGACGCAATGAGGAGGAACTCAAGAAGGCTGGTGTTCCCTACCGGGTCGGCAGCTTTCCCTTCTCGGCGAACGGCCGGGCCCGGGCCTTGGAGTCGGCAGTGGGGATGGTCAAGATCCTGGCCCACCAGACGACGGACGAGATCCTGGGGGTCCACGTCGTGGGCCCGATGGCCTCCGAGCTCATCGCCGAGGCGGTCCTTGCCATGGAGTTCCGGGCAAGCGCCGAGGACATCGCGCTCACCATCCATGCCCACCCGACCCTCTCCGAGGCCATGCATGAGGCGGCCCTGTCGGTGGACGGGCGCGCCTTGAACGCGATCAACCGAAAGGCCGGCTGAGGGGAGGCGGACCCGGAAACCGGGCTGGACTCAGGAGCGCAGGACCCGCAAAAGGGACAATCGTCTCAGCCGGAGGGCCGGAATCCCGCAGGCAGCCAGGACCACGAGCCCGACGGCCAAGACCGGAAGAATGTAGCCCAGGGGCCGGGAGGCGTCGAGACCGTAGAGCCGGTGGGCGAGGAGGTGTGTGGCCCACCAGGCGGCCACGACCCCGAGGGCGGAGCCCGCAAGCCAGAGCCAGACTCCCTTCCGGAAGACCTGGAACGCGATGGCACCCGGGGTGGCGCCCAGCGCTTCCCGCAGGGCAAACTCCCGTTCCTGGGTGCTGACCAGGTAGGCGATCACGCCGAAGGTGCCAATGCTGGCCAGCACGAGGGCCAGAAGTCCGAAGGCGCCGATCAGGCTGACCAGGGCAAAGGTCCCCCGTACGGAGCGGCGGATCACGGTGCGGAGGGTCGTGAAACGGGCGAGCACCAGGTCGGGCAGCGTGCGGTTGAGCGCGGAGGCGATTTCCCGGTGGAGCCGGGAGGGAGCCGTGCGGGAACGCAGGAGCACGTCCAGAGGACCCCCGAGGGCCACGGGGAAAATCGACCGTTCATCCGGATAAATGACGGTGCCGTGAAGATCGCGGTCGGCGGGGTCGAGGCGGTCGTGGATGCTCCCCACGACTCCCACGATGCGCAGTCCGGAGTCCAGTCCACTGATGGTTTTTCCGAGCACATGGGTGCTGCCGAAGAGCCCCTCGGCCAGGCTCTGGTCCACGTCGACCACATGGGCGTTTTCCACGATGTCCCGTTCGCCGATCAGGCGGCCGGATTGGAGATGCACCCCCAGGAGCGGGAGCGTTCCCGCCCCGACGATCATGTCGGATGCGAAAACATTTCGCTTGCCGGGGTGGAAATGGAGGCCGCGCACGAAAACCGATCGGTTCCCCCCGAGGAAGGGAATGCCGAGCCCGATCCCGACCGCCGGATGGCCCGGCAGTCCTTCCAGGAGCTGTTTGAGTTCGCCTTCATCCGCCTGGAAACGGGTCCAGTGCTGTCTGTCCGCCGTGGGCAGGAGGACCTCCGCGACATCGAGATGGCGGTCCCGGAAGCCGGGGTTCCGGACGAGCATGCCGGCAAGGGAGGTGCCGACCAGGACGGTTGCCACGAGGAGCAGGATCGCGAGCGCGATCTGGACCAGGCTCAATCCCACCCGGAGACGGCCGATGGTGACCGATTCGAGGACCCGGCTGCCACCGGCCAGGAGAGCCCGGAGATTGCGTCTCGGAAGGACCAGCCGGGGCAGCCCGATGACCAGGAAGGCGGTCAGGGTGGCGAGGAGCCAGAGGGCCAGCCAGCTCCAGGCGCTCTGCCCGGTCCGGAAGGCGGTGTGGCGGGAAGCGATGCCGAAGGACACGAACGCCCCGGTGCCGAGCCGGGCCAGGGGCCAGGCCAGGAGGGTGGCCAGGCCGGCCAGTACCCCGGCCTCTCCGAGAAGACTCGGGATCACGTTCCGGGATCGTGCCCCGAGCGCGGTGCGGAGAGCCGCTTCATGGAACTGGTCGAGCTGCCGGACGAGCGCCAGGTTGGTCAGGCTCGAGAAGGCGAGCATCAGAAGCAGGCCTGCCCCGAGCTGGATGATGAGCAGCCGTTTCCCGGTCGATCCCACGAGCCCGTGGCGGAGCGTTCGGAAGCCGGCGTAACCACCGGCATGCCGGATGAAGACTTGCAGGCGGGGGGAGGCTTGGCGCATGAGGCGCCGGAAACCCGAATCGAGCGCGTCCTGGAGCTGGCCCGGCGTGACCCCGGGCGCCCTGCGTGCGATCATCAAGGAATCCACTTCATCAAAAGGATTCCTCTGGTTCTCGTTGTGGAGGCGGGTCGAGATCCAGATCTTCGTGCGCCGGGAGGGAAAGGCGAAGGTTCCGGGCATGATCCCCACGACCGTGAACGCCTGGCGGTGGAGGACCAGGGTCTTTCCGAGTGCTCCTGGATTTCCGCCGAAGGCGCTCTGCCAGAGGGTTTTGCTGAGGACCACCTCGCGTGGGCCTCCGGGTTTCCTGGACGCGGCGCTCGGCCAGCGGCCCAGCAAGGGGGGGATCCCGAGAGTGGGGAAGAGGGAGGCGGTCACGTAGGCCGCCGGAAAGAGGTGCGGTGCGGCTCCAGGTTGGAGCCGGACCGTCGCGGTCCTTGTGTCCCGGATCAGTCCCGAGTCCGAGAGGACCGGGAGCCTCTTGAGGACACGATAGGCGGCCGAGGAGAGTCTCTGAAGATGGATTTTCCGGGCATTGGTGTAGATTTCGACCAGCCGGGAACTTCCGGGGTAGGGCAGGGGACGCAGGAGGTAGGCGTCGAGCACCGCGAAGACCGCCATGTTGGCGGCGAGGCCCAAAGCCAGGGTGGCCACGAAGACGAACGTGAAACGCCGTTCCCGGACGAGACGCCGGAGGGCGTGCAGCAGTTGTTCGATGGAATCGGGAAGGGCAGTCGTCGTCATGAGGTGGCTCCGGATCGGGGGCTGTCTTTATTTACTCGAGGTGGAGGAGACGGGCCGGCTCCAGGCGGCCCACGCGCCGGGTCGGCACCCAGGTGGCCAAGAGCAAGACCAGGGTGAAGACCCCGATGAGGATCGCGATGCTGGCTCCATCGTCCGGTGCGACCCCGTAGAGCAGGGTGGAGAAGAGATGGCCCACGACCACGAGACCGATCAGGCCGGGTACCAGGCCCAGGAGGAAGAGCCGGGCGGATTCCCCGAGCACGAGCTGGACGAGGGTGGTCGGGTCCGCTCCGAGTGCGGCCCGGATGCCGAATTCGCGGAGTCTCCGGCTCACCCGGTAGCTTTCCACCCCGTAGAGACCGATCGCCGTGAGCAGGAGCGATCCCACGGCGAACAGGCTCACGAGTCCGAGAAGGGTTTGCCGGGTCCGGAGCCGGCGGTCGATGCGGCTTTGGAGGGGGCGGAGATGGTAGAAGGGGAGGCCCGGGAGGATCCGGTCAATGGTCAGGCCGAGATCCCGCCTCAAGGTGGCGCGGGGGAGGGGGGAACGGATCGCGAAGACCCACCGGGAAAATTGGTACCACCCGGAATGGCCGGAGAGCCGGAGGGCTTGCGGGGCATCGAGGTAGACATTTCCGGTCTGGGGTCGCCGGCCGAGATGCTTGTTGCGGACGGTGGGGACCAGGCCCACGACCCGGAAACGCAGGGCGGGGTTGCGATTGTCCGGGCTGTTCAGCGTGAAGATCCGTCCGATGGGGTCATGGGTCCCGTAGAGTTGGCGGGCGGCGAGCCGGTCGATCACTGCCACCCCCGATTGCGAATCCGTGTCGAGCGGACTGAAGAGGCGTCCATGGAGCGGATCCAGTCCCAGGATTTTCAGGAAGCGGCTGTCGGTCACCCGGATGTAGGCTCCGAGCATCGGGTCCTGCGGGTTCCAGGGTTCCGGAAAGAGCGCGTTGACATCGGATCCACCCAGTCCGAAGGGCAATCCGCTCGAGACGCCGGCATCCTCGACTCCCGGGATTTCCTGGACGGACCTTCGCAGGCGCTCGAGGGTGGGCCAGGGGTTGGACGGGACCGGACCCTTCTGGGCCAGGTCCAGGTCGAAGGCCATGACGTGCTCAGTCCTGAACCCCGGCTTCACGGAGGCCAGGTTGAAGAGTGTGTGGGCAAGGAGGAGAGAGACCCCGGCGAGAGTGGTGGCGAGAGCGATCTGGACCGTGACCAGGCCCCGGCGGGTCCGTGCCGCACCCGGGGATCCTCCGCTCCGGGGCCCGGCGTCACGGAGGTTCAGGCCGGGATCCCTCCGGATCGTGAGGATCAGGGGTACGAGGGTCATCACGAGGATCGAGCCACACCCGACGGCCAGAAGCAGGAGGAAGAAAACCGGGGTGTTCCGGGTGAGGCTCGTCACCTCGGGGAGCACATGGAGCGACTGGATCCAGACGAGGAGCCCCTGGGCCAGGAGCCAGCCGGTCAGGGTGGCCAAAAGGCCGATCGTGGCCGCCTCGAGAACGGACCGGAGCAGGAAATCCCGGGGGCCTGCCCCGAGGACACTGCGCAGGAGCAGTTCCCCGCGCTGGGTGATCCCCCGGGCGATGAAGAGGTTTCCGAGGTTGAACCAGACGAGGACGAGGAGGAGGAGGGAGGAGATCTCGATGAGCGTGAGCATGACCGCGAGATGGCCGGTGCGGGAGATGCGCCAGCCTTCTGCCCGGGCCGAGAAGTGCCGGAAAAACTGCTGGGCCGAGGGCGGGAAGCGGTGGATGAGACCGGTCGTGAGGGTATGGACTTCCGTATTGAGCCCGGCCAGGGACTGGCCCGGGGCCAGCCGCCCGATCATGTGACCCCGGAATGCGGTCAGCTGGAAATAGTGGTTGTTGTAAGGGAGGAGGGGATAGGGTTTCCAGAAATCGACTCCCCGGACCGGAAAGCGGAACCCCCGGGGCATGATGCCGATCACCGTGTAGAAGTTCCGGTTGAGTTCGAGGCTTTGACCCACGACGTCCGGACGACCTCCGAGATCCTCCCGCCAGAAGCGGTGGCCCAGGACGACGACGTTGGGTTCTCCAGGCTCATCGGCCCGGTCCCCGAAAACCCGTCCGAGGAGCGGTTTCACCCCGAGAGCCGGGAACAGGGACCCTGTGGTCTCGACTCCGGTGCCCCGCGCCGGAAGCGGAGGT
>JAKARN010000110.1 GCA_021828425.1 Pseudomonadota bacterium
TCCGATCTTATCAGTTCGAAACACTGCAAATCCACGCCGGCCAAGAGCCCGCGCCCGGAACCCGCGCGCGGGCCGTCCCGATCTACCAGACCACGTCCTACACCTTTGACGATAGCGAACATGGGGCCCGTCTGTTTGCCTTGGAAGAATTTGGGAACATCTACACCCGGATCATGAATCCGACCACGGAAGTCTTCGAAAAACGCGTGGCCGCCCTCGAAGGCGGTGTGGCCGCCCTCGCCACCGCGAGTGGTCAGTCAGCGCAGTGGCTCGCGATCACGACCCTGGCCGAAGCGGGAGACAATATCGTCTCGAGCCGCTCGCTCTATGGCGGAACCTTCAACCAGTTCAAGGTGACCCTGCCCCGCTTGGGAATCGGGGTCCACTGGGCCGAAGGCGAGGATCCGTCTGCATTCGCCAAGGCCATCGATGAGAGGACCCGCGCGCTCTACGTTGAAACGATCGGCAATCCCAGCTTCAATATTCCGGATCTGGAGGCTCTGGCCGACCTTGCACACCAAGCACAGCTGCCACTCATCGTCGACAACACTTTTGGAGCAGCAGGCTACCTCGCCCGACCGATTGATCACGGAGCGGATCTCGTTGTGGCCTCCGCTACCAAGTGGATCGGGGGTCACGGTACCTCCATCGGTGGCATCATTGTCGATTCCGGCCGGTTCGATTGGACCAGCGGACGCTTTCCGCAATTCACGGAGCCGTCACCGGGATATCACGGAATCCGCTTCGCGGAACGGTTTGGCCCGGATAGCCCCTTTGGCAACATTGCCTTTATCGTCCGGGCCCGAGTCGAGGGACTGCGCGATCTCGGTCCAGCGCTCTCGCCATTCAATGCTTTCCTCTTCCTGAACGGTCTCGAGACCCTCTCCCTCCGCATGCAGCGCCATGTCGACAATGCACTGGAGCTGGCCCTTTGGCTTGCCCGTCATCCGGCCGTGAGCTGGGTCAACTATCCGGGCCTGCCCTCCCATCCCTCCCACGAACGCGCCTTGCGTTATCTCCGCCACGGTTTCGGGGCCGTCCTCAGCTTCGGGATTCGGGGTGGTGCCGAAGCCGGGCAGACCTTCATCAACCGCGTCCGTCTGGCCAGCCATCTTGCTAACGTCGGAGACGCCAAAACCCTCGTTATTCATCCGGCAACAACCACGCACCAGCAACTTGAGCCTGCCGAACAGGCTCTGGCGGGGGTCAGCCCCGACCTCATCCGCGTCTCGGTTGGCATCGAGCACATTGACGACATCCGTAACGACTTTGCCCAAGCCCTCGAGGTCAGCGTTCGATGAGCGGATTCCACCCACCACCGGGGACCCGGTTCTGGCAACCTGCTTCCGGGTCATTTCGACTTGAATCCGGTACCAGGCTCAAGGCCCCCCGACTGGCCTACCGCACCTGGGGGCGACTGGATCAACATCAGACCAATGCGGTTCTCGTCTGCCATCCCTTGACCGGCTCGGCTGATGTGGATCACTGGTGGCCCGATCTTTTGGGCGAGGGTCGGCTTCTCGACCCCCTGAATCAGTTCATTCTCTGTGCCAACGTGCTCGGCGGCTGCTATGGATCGACGGGCCCTTCGTCGACTGACCCGCTGACAGGACACCGTTATGGAAGGAATTTTCCGTCTATTACCATCCGTGACATGGTCCGACTGGAAGCAGAGTGGATCCGCTCGCTCGGCATCCGCCGGCTCTCCTTGGTACTTGGGGGCTCGCTCGGTGGAATGCGGGCGCTCGAGTGGGGTGCCCTCTTTCCGGAACGTGTCACGGCCCTCGTGGCCATTGCGACAACCGACCGCCAACCGCCTTGGGCCATCGCCTTCTCAGAGGCCCAGCGTCTCGCGATTCAAACCGATCCAGACTGGCTCAATGGCAACTACCCTCCCGAGCGGCCCCCTCGGGCCGGACTCCGGGCAGCCCGCGCGATGGCCATGGTGAGTTACCGACACTGGCACGAGTTCACCGAACGCTTTGGTCGCAGCACCTCCCCCAATGGCGAGTTTGAGGTGGTTCGATGGTTAGTCCACCACGGCGAGCGGCTGGCCGAACGTTTCGATGCGGGCTCCTACGTCACACTGACCCATGCCATGGACACCCATGATCTGGGTCAGGGGCACCTTCCACCCGCATCAGCTTTACCGGCCACTTTCCCATCGACGCTCGTGGTCGGCATCCGGAGTGACCTGCTCTACCCCCCCGAAGAGCAACTCCGGTTGGCCAGACGCCTGCCCCAATCAGAGACGACTTGGCTGGATTCCCCTCGGGGGCATGATGCCTTTCTTATCGATACGGCGGATCTGACAACCCGGATCCGGAGCTTCATGGATGGCCGGTGCGACTCTGGACAATCCCAGTCAACTTCCCGTCATCATCCCGTCACCACGGATCGATCTCCATGCCCAGAAGCGAATCCTTAGTTGTATCACGCTTCCAGCCGGACCCCTCCGGCGGTGCGGTTCCGGTGACCCTCGGAGTCTTTGGTCATACCGGGCAGGTTGGCCGGGTCTTGATCCAGATGCTCACGGCACCCACTCCTGGAACTAATCCCCCGAAATGGGTGTTCGGATTCCTGGCCAACCGGCGTAATATCCTCTGGCCCGCCGAGGACACCACATTTCCTGAAAACCGCCAAGGTGATGACTTTATTTTCATCCTGGAGCGTTTCCTGCGAACCCCAGGACCCAAAATTCTGATCGACTGCACGGCCGATGAATCGCTGCCAAAGCTTTACCCGTACCTTCTCGCCCGCGACATTCCGGTCGTCACACCGAACAAGCACGCGTTCAGTGGGCCCCAGTCTTTCTACAACGAGCTGAAACGTCAGAATGGGAGCCTTGGGATCTGCCACTATGAAACCACGGTCGGTGCGGCACTGCCCATCTTGTCGACAATCCGGGCACTCCGCGAGAGTGGTGATCGGATCCGGAAGTTCGAGGCAGCCCTATCGGGAACCTGGTCGTATATTCTCCATCAACTCCATCAAGGCCTACCGTTCGCGCAAACAGTCCGTCGGGCCCGGGATCTGGGAATGACCGAGCCGCATCCCCAAGCAGATCTCGCCGGGATGGATCTCCATCGCAAGACACTCATTCTTATGCGGGAAGCGGGGTACCAGATTGAACCGGACGACGTGCCGCTACCCCGTTGGATTCCAGGTGTGACGTTCAGACCAGGGCTTGACCGGGAGCTCTTTTTAAATGATCTTGTAAGACAGGATCCACTCTGGTCTGCGGCCATCCAAGAGACCCGAAAACGGAGGGAGAAACTGGTTCTCCTGATCCGGTTTGACGACCACCAAGGCGCGACGCTCGGTCTCGTTTCCCTACCAGCGGGAAATGCCTTTGCCGAACTGAGACCCGCAGAAAACCGATTGGAAATCTGGACCGATCGCTACCACAGCATTCCGCTTTCAATCGCCGGCCCGGGGGCAGGAGCTGAAATCACAGCCTTTGGCCTCTTCCAGGAATTGTTGCGAGTCATTGCCCGGATCCATCAAGTCCATCGCGATCTGTCCTCCTGCGCACCGTGAAAAGCCGGCCTACCAATCCCGGGTGGCGATGTCGTCGAGGCCACTCATTGACACTTGGAGTCCCCACAGTTCAGACAGGTCATACAGCCATCCATCATCACGACTGCAGCCGTACTGCACTTCGTGCACAGCTGGGCTCCCACGGGAAAATTAGACTGGGCAAAGGCGTCCTGCTGCTGGCGGGCGGCCTCGAACTCGGCGCGCTTTTCCGCAATCAATCTCTGTTGGGCTTCATCGGGCTCTTCCTTCCGCATGAGGCCGATACTCACCAGATGTTTCTCGATGACGTCGCCAATCTCTGCGATGAGCGAAGGCATGAACCGACCGCCGGGTTTCCAATATCCCCCACGGGGATCAAAAACCGCCTTGAGTTCCTCGACCATAAAGGTCACATCGCCCCCCTTTCTAAATACGGCACTGATGATCCGTGTCAACGCCACAATCCACTGGTAGTGATCCAGGTTCTTGGAATTGATGAAAATCTCGAATGGACGACGTTGCTCGTAGGGAGTACCCTCGTTGAGCACGATGTCATTGATTGTGATGTACATCGCGTGATCAGAGACCGGGGTCTTGACCTTGTAGGTTGAGCCCAGCAGCAGATCCGGGCGCTCGAGCTTCTCATGCATCCGGATCACTTCTCCCTTGGGTCGCCGTTCGGGGATATGCCCCTCACTGGGCCTGGCTGGCGCGTTGGCTATCTCGGGCATGGCTCCGTGGTTTCGGCCGGTCGAGACTTGGGAGCCCTCTTCCGGCTTTTGCACCGCGTACTGGGTGATCTTTTTTTCAATCTTGATTGTCATGAGCATTTCGCCATCAGAATGGGTTGCGTTTGGGGATTCAGAAACGTCCGTAGTAGCCTTCCTTGAGTGCATCATAAAGGTTAGCGGCCGTGTGGATCTCGCCGTCGTACTCGATTTCCTCGTCACCACGGGCCTCAACGACCGTGCCATCCTCAAGTGTAAAACGGTATCGGGTATTTTTGAGGTCCTGCTCCTTGACTAGAACACCCTGAAATGCCTCGGGGTTGAACCGAAATGTCGTACAGCCTTTGAGCCCCTCTTCGTATGCATACAGGTAGATATCTTTGAACTGATCGTAGGGATAGTCAGTCGGCACGTTGGCAGTTTTTGAAATCGAGGAGTCAATCCATTTCTGTGCGGCCGCCTGGATATCGACATGCTCGCGCGGTGTAATGTGTTCCGCGGTCACAAAATATCCGGGCAGACCCTGTTCTGGCCGGTCCGACCCCGGAGCGGCATGGGGATTGACAAGGGTCCGGTAGGCCAGAAGCTCAAAGGAATAGACTTCGATCTTTTCCTTGCTTTTCTTTCCTTCCCGGATCACATTCCGGAAGTAGGAATGGGCAAAGGAGGGCTCGATTCCATTGGACGCATTATTTGCGAGCGCCAGGGAAATGGTTCCCGTGGGCGCAATCGAGGTGTGGTGGGTGAACCGGGCACCGGTCTGGGCCAATGCTGCAACCAGGTCCGGCGCCACTTGCGCCACTCGCTGCATATAACGGCTATAGCGGGCATGGAGTTCCCGCCCGGGGATCCGGTCGCCCACTTTCCAGCCATCGGCAGCCATTTCCGGCCGTTTTCGCAGCACTTCCTCGGTAACGGGAAACTCTTCCGTCATGATTGGAGCCGGTCCTTTTTCACGTGCCAGATCCAGCGCTTCCTCCCACCCCGCAATGGCCATCTCGCGTGAAACCTTTTCCGTAAAACGGACGGACTCCGGTGATCCGTAGCGGAGGCCCATCATGGTGAGAGCCGAGCCGAGCCCCAGATATCCCATGCCGTGACGCCGCTTGCGCTGAATTTCATCCTGTTGATGTTCAAGTGGCAATCCATTGATCTCAACCACATCATCCAGCATCCGGGTGAACACTTTAACCACCTCCCGGTACTCCTCCCAGTCAAATCGAGCCGCGGGAGTGAAAGGCTCCTGGACAAAACGGGTCAGGTTGACCGACCCGAGCAGACAGGAGCCATACGGTGGGAGGGGCTGCTCGCCGCAAGGATTGGTAGCGCGAATGTTCTCGCACCACCAGTTGTTGTTCATCTCATTGACTTTATCGATCAGCACAAAACCCGGCTCCGCAAAATCGTAGGTCGAAGTCATGATGAGGTCCCAGAGCCGCCGCGCATGGATTCGCTTGTAAACCTTGCAGGCCACCAAACCGCACTCGTTTCGGACA